>NZ_VKHT01000003.1 GCF_014141535.1 Streptomyces alkaliphilus
GCACCCCGCCGAGTCGCACCACGCCAACGGTGCCGAACGCCTGACGGGCGTCGTGATGGGTGTACGGCCGCGGGATCGGGCGGCCGTGGAACACATCCTCGCCGGCGACCCCGCCTTCGAACTCCGCACGGCCGAGGTCACCGGCGTCCTCGCCATCCGGATCAGCGGCCTCGCCGAGGACCCCGATCCGGCCCTGTTGCACGGCGCGACCGTCCGGGCGGTCTCCCCGTGAACCACCCGTACGACTCGCCCCCCGACGACGGCTCCCCCTCCGGAACCGCCTGTTCCGTGCCCGTCTCACCGCTCCCCCCGTACTTCCGCACCACGAAAGGCTCCGGAGGCCACCCATGTCACTGCCCCGCCGCACCCTGATCCGATCCACCGGAGCCCTCCTGGGCGCCGTCGGCGCCGGATCCCTGCTCGCCGCCTGCGGCGGCTCCTCCGACACCCCCGGCGGCACCGACGGCGCCGCGTCCGACGCCACGTCGGACACCCCGGTCGAGGGCGGCACCCTGCGGGCCGTGTTCGCCGGTGCCGGCGCCTCGGAGTCGCTGGACCCCTTCGCCGGGACCTCCCCCGTGGACTTCGTCCGCAACGACGTCATCTACGACTCGTTGTTCATCCTGAGGGACGGGGCCCCCGAGCCCGCACTCGCCACCGACGCCGAACCGGCCGCCGACGGCATGTCCTTCACGCTGCGGCTGCGCGAGGGCGTGCTCTGGCACGACGGGTCCGCGTTCACCGCCGACGACGTGGCCCACAGCTTCCGCTACATGAGTTCCCCGGACCGGCCCCTGCCCAGCGAGCTCCAGATGTACTTCGACATGGGGAACGTGACCGTCGAGGACGAGCACACCCTCACCGTCCCCACGGTGCAGCCGATCGGCGACCCGGCCACCATGCTCGCCTCCTTCCCGGCGAAGATGGTCAGGAGCGGGGCCACCGACTTCTCGACGGAGAACGCGATCGGCACCGGCCCTTACCGCGTCGCCGCCTTCGAGGCGGGCCGCGAGACCCGCCTGACGCGCTTCGAGGAGTACTGGGGCGGCGCCTCACCCACCGACGAACTGGTGTTCTCCAGCGTCTCCGACCCGCAGGCCCGGGTGAACGCGGTGCGCACCGGTCAGGCCGACTACGCCGGCGACATCCCGTTCAGCACCGCCAAGGCGGGCATCGAGGGATCGGACCTGGAGATACGCACCGCGGGCGACACCAACCGCACCGGTTTCGCCTTCGTCCTCAACGCCAATCGAGCCCCCTTCGACGACCCGAAGGTGCGCCGGGCCGCCCGCCTGGCCGTCGACCGCGCCCGGCTCGTCGAGACCGTGCTGCTCGGTTACGGCGAGCCGGGCAACGACCTGTTCTGCAAGGGCGCCCGGTACTTCAGCGAGGCCCGCCCGTTGAAGCGGGACCTGGAGGAGGCCCGCAGGCTGGTGAAGGAGGCCGGCGCCGAGGGCGCCAAGGTCGTGGCCCGCTCCGCCGAGTACGAGGCCGGCTACAACGACTCCACGAAACTGTTCGTGCAGCAGCTGCGCGAGATCGGTCTGGACGCCGAGGAGCAGATCGTCTCCCTCGCCGAGTTCTTCGACCCGGCGGCCCTCGAAGAGGCCGACTCGGTGACGTTCTCCAGCAGTCCGCTGCCCCTGCCCGTCATCTACGGACGCATGGCCGCCTACCCCTCGTTCGCCCTGCCCGACGATGAGTTCGGGGCCGCGTTCGGGGAGGCGATGGCCGCCCGGACGGACGCGGAACGCCGCACGGCCTGGGCGAAGGCGCAGGACGTGATGGCCGACCGGGGCAACACGGTGGTCTGGGGCGTGGCGGACATCCTCAGCCTGGCCCGGACGAACGTGGCGGGCATCGAGGTGCGCGACCAGGCGAAGTACCCCTACCTCGGCAAGGCCGGTCTGGCGTGACCCTCCTCGCCGGCCCGGTCGGGCGCCGCCTCGCCCTGCGTGTGGCGACCGGCGGCGCCCTGCTGGCCGTGCTGTCCCTCCTGGTCTTCGTCGGCGTCGACCTGCTGCCCGGCGACCCCGTCACGGCCCGCCTCGGCCCGAACGCGACGCCCGAGCGCGTCGCCGAGCTCAGGGCGGCCCGGGGTCTGGACGAGCCGGTCCTCACCCGGTACGCGCAGTGGCTCGGCGGCCTCCTCCGGGGGGATCCGGGCACCTCCTTCTCCGGCAAGCCGGTCTCCGAGATGCTCGCCGACCGCGTCGGCCACTCGGCGCTCCTGGCCGGCCTGTGCGTCCTGCTGCTGGTCCCGGTGTCGCTGGCCGCCGGGCTGTACGCCGCCCGGCGCCCCGGAAAGCCCGCCGACCGGACGGTGTCGACGGGGGCGCTGCTCCTGGTGTCCGTCCCCGAGTTCGTGATCGCGAGCGGACTGGTGCTGCTGTTCGCGGTCGGCCTCGGCCTGCTGCCCGCGGTATCGCTGATCCCTGCCGGGGACCACCCGATCCGACACCCGGACATGCTCGTGATGCCCGTCCTCAGCCTGCTGCTCGTCGCCTCCGCCTACTCGATCCGCGTCATCCGGGCCTGCGCGGTGAGCGTGCTGGCCGGGCCCCGGGTGGAGTTCCTGCGGCTGACGGGGGTGCGCGAGCGCACCATCCTGCGCACCGCCGTGGTGCCGGCCGTGCTGCCGGTCGCCGTGCAGGTGTGGTTGGTGACCGGCGTCGGCCTGGTCGGTGGCGCCGTCCTGGTGGAGAGGGTGTTCGCCTACCCGGGCGTCGGCGACCTGCTGGTGACCGCCGTGCTCGGCGGCGATCTGCCCGTGGTGCAGGCCATCGTGATGATCCTGGGGGCGGCCATGCTGCTGGCCCTCGTGCTCGCGGACCTGGCGGTGGTCCTGTTGACGCCCCGGCTGCGTACCGGAGGCGCCGTATGAGCGGAGGAATCCCCACGGCCCCCATGAGCCCCACGGCTCCCACGGCTCCCACGGGCGGGATCGGCACCGGCGGCGGGAGCGGGACGAGCCGCACGGGGCCCCGGGCCGCGTACG
The DNA here is from genome assembly GCF_014141535.1 of Streptomyces alkaliphilus. Taxonomy (GTDB): domain Bacteria; phylum Actinomycetota; class Actinomycetes; order Streptomycetales; family Streptomycetaceae; genus Streptomyces; species Streptomyces alkaliphilus. The sequence goes on from NZ_VKHT01000003.1 coordinate 2,999, forward strand.
CCTGGTGGGGTCTGTGCGCCACGGGGCTGCTGCTGATCCTGCTGGGGCCCGAACTCGCCCCGCACGGCCCGACCGCCACCCCGGGGCCGCCGTACCGGCCGCCCGCCGCCGGCGCCCCGCTCGGCACCGACCACCTGGGCCGGGACGTTTTGTCCATGGTGCTGCACGGCGGACGACCGCTGCTGCTGACGGGCCTGCTCGCGGTCGGCATCGGCAGTGTGTTCGGCGCCTCGGCCGGGCTGCTCACCGCCCTCGCCGGCGCCCGGTCCCGCCTGCCGCGGATGCTGCTGATGCGCCCCCTGGACGCCCTGGCGGCCGTACCCCCCGTGCTGCTGGTCCTGCTGATCCTCACCGCCCTGCCGGGACGGGTCGGCTTGATCACCGCCATCGCCCTGGCCGGGACACCGCTGTCGGCCCGGGTGGCGTACGCGGCGGCGGAACAGGTCGTGGGGCGGGCCCACGTGGAGGCCGCGATCGCCCGGGGCGAGAGCCGGTGCCGGCTGCTGGGCCGGGAGGTCCTGCCCCTGGTGGCGGGGGCGCTGCTCGCCGACGCGGGCATCCGGTTCACCGGGGCCGTGTACCTGGTCGCCGCCGCCGGCTTCCTGGGGGTGGGCGGCTCGTCCGACGCCGACTGGGGACGGCTGATCGTCGAGGCCCTCCCCGGTGCCTCCCTCCAACCCCTGGCACTGCTGGCCCCGGTGCTGGCCGTGGCGCTGGTCGCGGTCACGGTCAACCTGGCGGCCGACTCCGCGGGTCACCGTTCCCGGAAGGTGCTCGCATGACAGCCGACTCCTCGACCTTCCTCACAGCGGAGGGCCTGCGCCTGGAGACCGCCGACGGCCCGGTACTGGACGGGGTGGACCTGTCCCTGACCCGGGGCGAGAGCCTGGCCGTCGTCGGCTCCTCCGGATCCGGCAAGACCACCCTGGCGCTCGCCCTGCTCGGCCACCTCCGGGACGGGATCCGCCACACCGGTGGCCGCGTCCGCGTGCGCGGGGCGGACATCCTGCCGCATGCACCCGCCGGGGTGCGGGGCTCCCTGATCGGATACGTCGGCCAGGACCCCGGTGCCGCTCTCAACCCGTACGCCCGGATCCGCACGACCCTCCTCACCGCCGCCGGCCGGCTCCCGCGCGGGGAAAGGGACACGACGGTGCGCCGGCTGCTGGAGCGGGTGGGGCTGCCCGGCGACACCGCTTTCGCCCGCCGCTACCCGCACCAGCTCTCCGGGGGCCAGCAACAGCGGGTCGTGCTCGCCGCCGCCCTGGCCCGCGACCCGGCGGTCCTGATCCTGGACGAGCCGACCACCGCTCTCGACCCGCCGGCCAAGGCCGGGGTGCTCCGTGAACTCGGGGCGCTGCGCGAACGCGGCATCGGGATGGTGTGGATCAGCCACGACCTGATCGCGGTGGGCGCGTTCGCCGATCGGGTGATCGTGCTCGACGGCGGCCGGATCGCGGAGGAGGGGCCGGCGCGGCGGGTCCTCACCGCACCGCGGTCGGCCGCGGGCCGGCGGCTGGTGGCCGCGGGCACCCGGTCCACCGCGCGGCACACGCGGACGCCCCCCGCCTCCGGGAGGGCCGGCGCGCCCACGGCGGTGACGGCCCCGGACACCGGAGCCCCCCTCCACGGGGCGAACCCCCCGGACACCGCCGCCGGTTCCGATTCCGGGAAAACCGACGGCCCTGTGCTGAGGGCGTCCGGACTCGTCGCCCGCCACGGCTCCACCACCGTGCTCCACGGCGTGGACCTCGCCGTGGAGGACGGCGAATGCCTGGCGGTGCTGGGCGTGTCCGGGGTGGGCAAGAGCACCCTGGCGCGCTGCCTGACCGGCCTGCACCCGGCCGCCGCCGGCACCGTGGCGCTGCGCGGCACCCCCCTGGCCCCGGACGTGCGCGGGCGCGACCGGCGCGAGCGCGCGGCCGTCGGGCTGGTCGCCCAGAACCCGGCGGAGGCCCTGCACCCCCGGCAGGACGTGCGGACCGCCCTGGTACGACCGCTGAAGCGGCTGTGCGGGATCACCGACCGTGCGGAACTCGACCGCCGCGTGCGGGACCTGTTGGAGTCCGTTCACCTGCCACCGGGCTTCGCCGGGCGGTTGCCCGGTGAGCTCTCCGGCGGGCAACGGCAGCGGGTGGCACTGGCCCGGGCGCTCGCGGCGCGGCCGTCCGTACTGATCTGCGACGAGGCCACCTCCGCGCTCGACACCGTGGCGCAGGAGGGTGTGCTGGCGCTGCTCGCCGAGCTGCGCGCCCGCACCGGCCTCGCCGTCCTCCTGATCACGCATGACGCCCGGGTGGCACGGGACGCCTCGGATCGGCTGCTCGTCCTGGCCGACGGGCGGGTGGCCGCCACCGGCCCCACCCCCGTCCTGCTGCCCCCCGGGGACAGCCCCGAGGAGCAGGTGACACGGCTGCTCACCGCGCCCGCGGGCGCGGTCCGTCCAACTCCGTACGACACCGACCGAGGAGCCTCACTCGTATGACCGCGACCGAGCTCATCAGCGAACTCAAGGCCCTGGGCGTCGACCTCTGGGCGGAGTCCGGACAGCTCCGTTTCAGAGCACCGCGGGGGGTGCTCACCGAGGAACGCCGGGCCGCCCTGCGCGAGCACAAGGCGACCATCCTGGAACTGCTCGACGAGCGGAACGCGACGCGGACGGTCACCGCCGACCCGGGGGCCCGTCACGAGCCGTTCCCGCTGACCGACGTGCAGACCGCCTATCTGCTGGGTCGGCACGACCCCTTCGCCTACGGAGGCGTCGCCTGCCACGGCTACCTGGAGGTGACCTACCCCCGGCTCGACCCGGACACGCTGGAGGACGCCTGGAACCGGCTCGTCGCCCGGCACGACATGCTGCGCGCCGTCATCGAGCCGGACGGCCTGCAGCGGGTACTGCCCGAGGTGCCGGGGTTGACCGTGCGGTGCGTGGATCTGCGGGGCGCCGAACCCGCCGCGGTGGAAACGCACTTCGAGTCCGTCCGGGCCGAGCTGGGACACCGGCTGTACGACACGACCACCTGGCCGCTGTTCGAGGTGCGGCTCACCCGCACCGACGACGGCGACGTGCTGCACATCTCGCTGGACGCGCTGATCGCGGACTGGGCCAGCGCGGGCATCCTGCTCGACGAACTCGACGTGATCCTCGACGGCGGCGAACTCCCGGAACTCACCGTGCGGTTCCGGGACTACCTGTTGGCGGAGAGGGGACTGCGGGACGGCGCCCGCCACCGGCGCGACCGCGACCACTGGCTGGCCCGGGTCGATGAGCTGCCCCCCGCGCCCGAACTCCCGATGCCGACCGGCCGCTCGGAGGCGTCGGTCCCCGCCCGCTTCGAACGGCACCACTTCCGGTTGTCCGCCGAGCGCTGGCTCCGACTGTGCGAACGCGCCCGGGGCCACGGCCTGACCGCCGCCACGACCGTGCTCACCGCCTACGCCCTGGTCCTGGAGCGCTGGAGCCGGCAGCCCCGGTTCACCCTCAACCTCACCCTCCTCAACCGGCTCCCGCTCCACCCCGAGGTGGACCGTCTGATCGGCGACTTCACCTCGGTGAACCTGCTCGCGGTCGAGGGCGGCGCGGACACGGCCTTCCACGAGCGGGCCGCCGCGATCGGCACCCGGCTCTTCGCCGACCTCGACCACCGGCTGTACTCGGGCGTCGAGGTGATCCGGGAGATCGCGCGCCGGCGCGGACGCGAGGCGGCGCTGATGCCGGTCGTGTTCACCGGGGCGATCGGTCTGGGACCGGGCGGAACCGCCGGGGCGGACCGCGCCCCGCGGCGACGCACCGGGTACGGCATCACGCAGACCCCGCAGGTCCTCATCGACTGCCAGGTGACCGACGACGCCGACGGCCTGGAGGTCAACTGGGACGTCCGGCAGGGCATGTTGCCCGAGGGCCTGGTCGAGGACATGTTCGCCGCGATGGGTGCGCTGCTCGGCCGCCTCGCCGACTCCGACGAGGCGTGGCTGGACCCCCGGCCCGTCGGTCTGCCCGACTGGCAGGCCGAGGAACGACGCCGGGTCAACGACACCGCGCGCCCGCTGCCCGAGGGGCTGCTGCACGAGGCCGTGCTGCGCCGGGCCGAGCGGACCCCGGACGCGCCCGCCGTCATCACCCCGGCGGGGACGCTGACCTACGGGGAGCTGCTCCGCCGGGCGAACGGGGTGGCCGCCGCGCTGCTGTCGGCCTCACCGCCCGTCGGGCCCTCGGAGCGCGTCGCCGTCGTCATGGACAAGGGCGCCGATCAGGTCGTGGCCGTGCTCGGCACGCTGCTCGCCGGTGCCGCCTACCTTCCGGTGGACACCACCCAGCCCGCCCTGCGCCGGAACAAGGTGCTCCTCGACGCCGGGGTGCGCCACGTCCTCACCCGGTCCCGGCTCGCCGAGCGGGAGGGGTGGCCGGACGGGCCGCGGGTGATCGCCGTGGACCGGGTGGAACCGGCGGACCACCGACCCGTCGTGGTGCCCGACGACTCCCTGGCCTACCTCATCTACACCTCGGGGTCCACGGGCGATCCCAAGGGCGTGATGATCACTCACCGGGCGGCGCTCAACACCGTCGTGGACGTCAACGAACGGTTCGGGGTCACCGAGGGGGACCGCGTCCTCGGGGTGGCACAACTGGGCTTCGACCTGTCGGTGTACGACATCTTCGGTCCGCTGTCGGCCGGTGGGGCGCTCGTCCTGCCCGCGTCCGATCGCCGGTCCGATCCCTCCCACTGGGCCGAGCTGATCGCCGCCCACAAGGTCACGGTGTGGAACACCGTGCCCGCCCAACTCCGGATGCTCGCCGACTACCTGGCCTCCGAATCCGGCGACGTCGGTTCGCTGCGGCTGGCGCTGCTGTCCGGCGACTGGATACCCGTCACCCTGCCCGACCGGATACGGAACCTCGTCCCGGGGTTGCGGGTGATCGGCCTGGGCGGTGCGACGGAGGCCGCGATCTGGTCGATCCACCACCCCGTGGAACGGGTTGAACCGGGGGCGGCGAGCATCCCGTACGGCACCCCGCTCGCGAACCAGGGCTTCCGGGTGCTCGACCACGCGTGGCGGGACGCCCCCGTGTGGGTGCCCGGCGAGCTGTACATCACCGGTGCCGGTCTCGCCGAGGGGTACTGGGGCGACGGGGAACTGACCGCCGCGCGCTTCCTCCACCACCCGGTGGATGGTCAACGCCTTTACCGCACCGGCGACAGGGGGCGGTATCTGCCCGGCGGCGCGATCGAGTTCCTGGGCCGCGAGGACAACCAGGTCAAGATCCGCGGGCACCGCGTCGAACTCGGCGAGATCGAGGCGGCGCTGCTCGCCCACCCGAAGGCGGCCGCCGCCGCCGTGGTGGCGTCGGGGGAGGGACGCGAGGACCGGGTGCTGCTCGGGTTCGTCCAGCCGTCGGAGGCCGACCCCGGGCAGGCCCTCCCGCCGGAGGCCCTCGACCGGATCACCACGGCCGCCCGTGCCGCCGCGGACCGGGAGACGAGCACCCTCGACACGTCCGGGGTCACCGACCACGTGCGCCGACTGCACGACGCGGCGCTCGCGGCGATGCTGGGCGCGCTGTGCCGACGCGGCCTGTTCACCGCCGACGACCGGGAGCACACGGCCGAGGAGGTCCTGGCGGTCGCCCGGGTCCACGAGCGGCACCACTGGCTGGTACGCCGCTGGCTCACCGCCCTCACCGAGCACGGTTGGCTGCGCCACGACCCCGCGTCGGACCGGTACGCGCGGCTGCGCGCGACGGATGACGAGGAGGTGGCCGCGGCCTGGCGCCGGGTCGCCGAACTCGGCGTTCCGGCGGGGTTCTGCACCCGGGAGTTCGTGGCGTACCACGAGAAGCACGTGGAGCGGCTGGACGCGCTGCTGGACGGCGAACAGGACCCCTTCGAACTGCTCTTCCCCGAGGGCCGCACGGACGTGGCGCTGGCCCTGTACGCCGACGACTCCATCGCCCGCCACCTCAACCAGGGCGCCGCCGCCCTGCTCAACCGCGTCGCGGCGAGCCGCGCGGAGGGCTCCCGGCTGCGGATCCTCGAGACGGGGGCGGGCACCGGCGCGATGACCTCCCGGATCGTCCCGCTACTCGAGGGGTACGACGTCGACTACCACTTCACCGACGTCTCCGCGTTCTTCCTCGCCGCCGCGCGGGAGAGCTTCGGCGACCGGCCCCGGATGCGCTTCGGCCGGTTCGACCTGGACGGCGACCCCCGGGCCCAGGGGCTGGCCCCGTGCTCGTACGACGTCGTCGTCTGCTCGGGCATGCTCAACAGCGTCCGGGACCCGCGCGCGGCCCTGGCCACCGTGGCCGGACTGTTGGACGGGGACGGCTGGCTGGTGTTCACCGAGCCGACCGGTGAGCACCCGCATCTGCTGCTGACCCAGGGCTTCATGATGGAGCCGGAGGGCGGGGACCGGGCCCGGGGGCACAGCAAGCTGCTGACCCGGGAGCGGTGGACGACGCTGGTGGAGGAGGTGGGCGGCGAGCCGGTGCTGTCCCTGCCCGACGACGACCACCCCATGGCCGCGCAGGGCATGCACCTCTTCGCGGCCCGCTTCAAGACCGGCCGGGCCCGGGTGAGCGGTGAGGAGCTGGGGGCCTTCCTGGCCGAGCGGCTCCCCACCCACATGGTTCCGGCCCGGCTCCAGGTCGTCGACGCGCTGCCGGTCACCGCCAACGGCAAGATCGACCGCCGGACGCTGAGCGGTTGGCGGCTCGCCGCCCCCGAGACCCACGACACCGCGACGGACACCGCCGAGGCGGGAGATCTGGAGGGCAGGCTCGGGCGGTTGTGGGCGTCCGCGCTCGGACTGCCACGACCGGTGGGGCCGGGGGACAACTTCTTCGACCTCGGCGCGGACTCCCTCGTGCTGGCCCGGGTCGCCGGGCGGTTGAGGGAGGAGGTCGAGGAGGCGGCCGACGTCCCGTTCGACACCCTGCTGCGGCAGATGCTGAACGAGCCCACGGTGGCCGCGCTCGCCGCGTCCCTGCGCTCGGGCACCGGCGAGGCCGCCGGCGAACCGACCGCGGAAGCCGCCCCCGCCGGTGGCACGGGCGTCGGCGGACTGCTGGGCCGCCGGGCCGCGCGCAGCAACGCGTTGATCATCCCCTTCGGCGGCGACGGGGCCGGTGACGGGCGTCCCGCGCGGGTGCTGTTCCACGCGGCGCTGGGCACCATGGACTACTTCCGTTCCCTGGCGAGGGAACTCGTCGCCCAGGATCTGGGACCGGTGCTCGGACTCGCGGTGGCGGACCCGGAGGAGTACGTCGCGGTGGAGCCGAGGGATCTCATCGCGCGGATCGCCGACGACTACACCGAGCGGTTGCTCGCCGAGGGGCACACCCGCTTCCAGCTCATCGGCTACTGCCTGGGCGGGCTGACCGCCACCGAGGTGGCCCGACGCATGCTGGAGCGCGGGGTGGAGGAGGTGGACCTCACACTCGTCGACAGCATCCCGATGCTGGTCGACACCGACGAGGAACTCGCCCTCGAAGCCGTCTTCGTCCCCAACCTGGATCTCGACCCCGCCGAGGTCGTCTTCGGCGGCGAGGTCGACAGCGCCGACATCTACCGGGCGTTCGAGCTGCTGACCCGGCGGCACGGTGGCCGGGTGCCCGCCGGGGCCATGGCGGAACTGTCCGGCGACCCCGGCCTGGAGGCCGTCGCCGCCGCCGTACGGGAACAGAGCGCGATCTCCCCGGACGAACGGCTCGCCCGGTACGCACGGCACTCCGCCGGCCGGGCCGGGGTCCCGGTGGGTCCCGAACTGATCCCCGCCCTGTACCGGGTGTTCCGCCACAGCGTGCTCGCCGCGCACATCGAACCCGAGCCGTACTTCGGCGACATGACCTTCCTGCGGGCGGTGGAGGAGCAGTCCTTCGGCATCACCGCCGGGGTGGGCCACCTCGCGCAGAAGTTCTGGGAGAAGACCTGCGTGGGCCGGTTCGACGTGATCGACGTGCCCGGCAACCACTTCAGCGTCATCGAGCCCCCGCAGGTCACCGAGGTGGCCCGGCACATCGGCGCGCGAATCGACGGAGGACAGAGGTCATGACATCCACCACCGTGGACGGCCCGGCGGGAACGGAGGAACACCCCGCCCCCGGAGCCGGGGGCGGACCCTCCCACCCGCCGAAGGACGCGCAAGCGGCGCTCCGCGAACTGCGCCGCCCCGTCGCCGGGCTGACCCGCGCGGGTGTTCTCCTCGGAGGGCTCGGCGCGCTCACCACGCTGGTCCCCTTCATCGGCATAGCCGAACTGGCCAAGGAGTTGTTGCGGGCGGACGGCGTCGACGGCGGCAGGGCGGCCGGCATCGTCGTGGTCATCGTGCTCGGGCTGGCCCTGGGCTGGACCTGCACGGGGGTGGCCCTGTGGCTCACCCACGTCGCGGACTCCCGCCTCCAGGCCCTGCTGCGCCGTCGGATGGTGGACCGGCTCGGCGGGGTCGGCCTCGGCTGGTACTCGGCGACCACCTCGGGGCAGGTGCGCAAGGCCGCGCAGAACGACCTCAACGACCTGCACCACCTGGTCGCGCACCACGACGTCGAGGCGGCCGCCGCGGTGGTCCTCCCGCTCGGCGGACTGACCTACCTGTTCTGGCTGGACTGGCGGCTCGGCCTGCTGGCGATGGCCACCCTGCCCCTGTACGCCCTCGCCTACGGCTGGATGATGCGCGGCATCGGCGACAAGCTCCAGCAGATGGACACCGCGTTCGGGCGGGTCAGCGCGGCGATCGTGGAGTTCGTGCACGGCATCGCGGTGGTGAAGTCCTTCGGGACCACCGGTCGCGCCCACCACGCCTACCGCGAGGCCACCCACTCCTTCGGCCGACGCTACGAGGGGTGGGTGCGCCCGATGCTCCGTCTGGAGGCGTCGACCTCGATGGCACTGTCGGCACCCGTGATCGCCGTGGTGAGCCTGGCGGGCGGCATCTGGTTCGTGGAACGCGGCTGGGTCGGACCGATCGACGTGCTCGCCCAGGTGCTGGTCGCGCTGATCATCCCCACCACGCTCCAGACCGTCAACGAGGGCTTCACCGCGCGCGGCGCGGCCCGCGCCGCGGCCGAACGGATCACCTCGCTGCTCGCCACGCCCGTGCTGCCGGTCGCCGAGCGGCCGGTACACCCCCGCGGCCACCTGGTGGAATTCGACGACGTCACCTTCGGCTACGGGAGCCCCGACGGCGAGGTCGGCCCCGATGGCTCCGACGGCCCCGACGGCGGGTCCGGGGCCTCGCGCGCGTCCGGTGAGCCGGACGGGGTCGCCGTACGCGGCGTCAGCCTGACCTGTCGTCCGGGGACGGTGACGGCCCTGGTCGGACCCTCCGGCGCCGGCAAGTCGACGCTGGCGAAGCTGCTGTTGCGGTTCCACGACGTCACGGACGGCGCGATCCGCGTCGGCGGGGCCGACCTGCGCGACATCGCCCCCGAGGAGCTGTACCGCACGGTCGGCTTCGTCCTGCAGGACGTGCAGCTGCTGCACGGCACGGTGGCGGAGAACCTGCGCCTGGGTCGTCCCGACGCCACGGACGAGGAGCTCCTCGCCGCCGCCACGGCCGCGCAGATCCACGAGCGGATCACCGAACTGCCGCGCGGCTACGACTCGGTGATCGGCGAGGAGGCCCGCTTCTCCGGCGGGGAGGCGCAGCGGCTCGCCATCGCGCGGGCCCTGCTCGCCGACACCCCGGTACTGGTGCTGGACGAGGCCACGGCGTTCGCCGACCCGGAGTCCGAGGCCCGGATCCAGGACGCGCTGTCCGCCGTGGCGACGGGCCGCACGGTCCTGGTCATCGCCCACCGGCTGTCCACGATCGTCGGCGTCGACCGGATCGCCGTGCTCGAGGGCGGGCGCCTGGTCGAGACCGGAACGCATCGGGAGCTGATCGCCGGAGGCGGCACCTACGCGCGGATGTGGGACGCGTACGGGGGCGACACATCCGGAGCCGAGGCCCCCGGAGCCGAGGCCCCCGGGGACGAGGCCCCCGAGGACGGCACACACGCGAACACGGCACCGGGGACGGACTCCGGACGGCCCGAGAGGAGCGAGGCATGATCCGGGACCTGGCGAGGATCCTCGGCCCGGCCCATCGCGGCGCCCTGCGCACCTATCTGGCCTGGCTGGTCGGCTACGCCGTACTGCAGGGCGTGTCGATGGCCCTGCTGGTCCCGGTGCTCGACGCGCTGCTGCGAGGGGACACCGGGCAGGCCCTGCGGTGGCTCGCGGTGATGGCGGTGGTCGTGACCGCGACCTGCGTGGCCCGCTACGTCCAGGCGATGAAGGGCTTCGGCCTGTCCCTGGTGACCCTCGGCACCCTGCACGACCGGTTGGGCGACCACGTGGCGCGGTTGCCCCTGGGATGGTTCACCACCGAGACCACCGGACGGCTGTCGAGGAGCGCGACGGGCGGGGTGCAGAGCGTCACCACGGTGACCGCGCACCTGCTGGCACCCGTGGTGTCCGGTGTGCTGACACCGGCGACGATCGCCGTCGCCCTGTTCGTCTTCGACTGGCGACTGGGGGTGACGGCGGTGCTGTGCGCGCCGCTGATCCTGCTCACCCACCGCTGGTCGGCGGCGGCGGTCGGCCGGGGCGAGGAACGCGCGGACGCCGCCGCGACCGTGGCCGCGAGTCGGGTCGTCGAGTACGCCCGCAACCAGCAGACGCTGCGCGCCTTCGGCCGCGCCTCCGGCGGCTACCGGCCGCTGGAGGACGCGATCGCCGCCCAGCGCACGGCGGGCGGACGGTGGCTCGCGGAGACCTTCCCGAAGATCCTCTCCGGCGGTCTGGTGGTGCAGTTGTCCTTCGCGGCGCTGATCACCGTCGGCACGCTGCTGGCGGTCGACGGCTCCATCGAGCCGGTGCGACTGGTCGCGCTGCTCGCGCTGACGGCCCGGTTCACCGGGCCGTTGTCCGAGGCCGCCGCCCGGGCCGGCGCCCTGCGGATGGCGGGCAACGACCTGCGCCGGCTCGTCGAGATCCTCGACGAGCCGCCGTTGGCGGAGCCGGAGGAGTCCCGGCCGCTCACCGCTCCGGGGGAGATCGAGTTCGACCGCGTCGGCTTCGGCTACCGACCGGGTGAACCCGTGCTGCGGGATGTCTCCTTCCGGGTGCCGGCCCGCACGATGACGGCCGTCGTCGGTCCCTCCGGCGCCGGCAAGACCACGCTCACCCGGCTGATCGCCCGCTTCTTCGACGTCGACTCGGGCAGTGTGCGGGTCGGTGGCGTGGACGTACGACAGCTGACCGGCGAGGACCTGATGTCCCAGCTGTCGCTGGTGTTCCAGGACGTGTACCTGTTCAACGACACGCTGGAGGCCAACATCCGGGTGGGCAGGCCCGACGCCTCCGATGCGGAGGTGCGCGAGGCCGCCCGGCTGGCCGGGGTCGACGAACTCGTCGCCCGGCTTCCGCGGGGCTGGGAGACCCGGGTCGGCGAGGGCGGCATGTCGCTGTCCGGCGGCGAACGCCAGCGGGTCTCGGTGGCCCGCGCCATCCTCAAGCGGGCTCCGATCGTCCTGCTCGACGAGGCCACCGCCGCCCTCGACCCGGAGAACGAGCGGTACGTGCAGCGGGCGCTGCGCACCCTCATGGAGCACTCCACGCTGCTGGTCATCGCCCACAAGCTGCCCACGGTGGTGGCCGCCGACCGGATCCTCGTCCTCGACGGGGGCGGTGTCGCCGAGGTCGGCACCCATGAGGAGCTGCTGGCCGCCGGGGGACGGTACACCGCGTTCTGGAACGAGCGGCGGCGCGGCGACGGCTGGCGCCTGGTCCCCACGGCGCCGGAGGGGGGTGTCGGACGGTGACCACTCGCAGAATCGGCGTCATCGGCGGGTACGGGGAGGTCGGCGCGAGCGCCGCCCGGCTGCTGTACGGCTCCGGCCTCGGCCCCCTGCGGATCGGCGGCCGGAACGCCGAAGCCGCCCGCCGCTTCGCCGACACGGAACTGTCCGGCGCCGACGGCCGGGGCCGCCCCGCCGCCGAGCACGGGCGCGTGGACTTCACCGACGACGCTTCGGTGGCGGCGTTCGCGGAGGGCTGCCGGGTCCTGGTGAACTGCGCGGGGCCCTCGCACCGGATCGGTGACCGTCTCGCGCGGGCGGCCCTGCGCGCGGGAGCGGACTACGTGGACGCGGCGGGCGACGAACCGCTGCACGACCGGCTCGACCCGCAGGCGTGGGCCTCGGCCGGGCGGGGGGCGGTGCTCTCGGCCGGCCTGAAGCCCGGGCTCACCGCGCTGCTCCCGCGCTGGGTCGCCGCCCGCGACTTCGACGAGGTCGACCGCCTCTCCGCCCATCTGTGCGTACGGGACCGGTTCACGGTCACGGCGGCCGAGGACTACCTCCGGGCCGCCGAGGAGGGACGCGTCGAGATGCTCGCCGCCTGGCGGGACGGCGCCCGCCGCTCCGCCGCGAGCGTCCGCACCACCCGGGTCGAACTGCCCTTCTTCCCCGGGCCGGTGGCGCTCCTGCCCCATCTCGGCCCCGAGGAGGAACGGCTGGCCCGGTCCCTGGGAGTGCGGGACGGCGACTGGTGCACCGCCCTGGCCGGGGAGCACACCGGCCGGGCCTTCGACCGGGTGCGCACCCTTGCCCCGCAGGAGGCGGTGGCCGCCCTGTGCGGGGCCAGCCGCCTCGATCTCGCGGGCCGTGAACCCTTCGTCGGCCTGGTGGTGAGCCTCCACGGGACCCGGGACGGGCGCCCGCGCACCCGGACCGCCGTGCTGAGGGGACGCTCCAACTCCGGTCTCACCGGTGCCCTCGCCGCCCTGGCGGTGGTGGCGTTGCTGCGCGGCGAGGTCGCGCCGGGCCGGCACTTCGCCGGGGAGGCGCTGTCCCCGGCCCCCACCGTGGAGCGGCTCCGGGCCGTCGGGACCGCGGCCGGGTTCGAGGGATTGACCGTGCTCGACGGGGCGTACACCGAGCCGGTCGCGGCGGAGGAGGGGGTCCTGTGAACCACACCACCGCGCCCACCCCGGCGACCCTGCTCGACGGGGCCCGGGCCGCCGGTCTGTCCGCCCTGCGCTCCCGGAACCCCGGCGTCGACCCCGGGCGGATGCCCGGGGCGATGGACACGCTGGGCCGGATCGGTCTCGCCGCCGTCGCCTCGTTGCTCGCCGCGAGTGGCGCGCTGCGACCCGATGGCCCGCCCCGCACCCCGGGGCGGATCATGGACGGGCTGGCCGTCGCCCCCCGGCACGTGTGGCTCGTGCGCCTGTGGCTGGACGCCCTCGTCGCGGACGGCGTGCTGGTCCGCTCCGACGACGGGCGGCGGCTGAGCGCGGCCGGAGACCTCCCGGCGGGCGCGGACGAAGACCTGGAGGAGGCGTACGCCGCTCTCGGGTTCCCGCCCGTCATGCCCGCCTTCCACCGTTCGGTGCTCGCCCGGCTGCCGGAGCTGCTGCGCGACGAGGTGTCGGTGCGGCAACTGCTGTTTCCCGACGGTGACGCGTTGACCGCGCTCGCCGGGTACCAGACGAGCGCGGCCGGCGACTACGTCAACGCGGCCGCCGGCCACGCCGTGCGGGAGGTGGTCGAGCGCCTCCGTCCCCGTGCGGCCCGGATCGTGGAGCTCGGTGCCGGCGCCGGGGTCTGCACCTCGGCGGTGCTGGGCGCGTTGGAGGGTGTGGGCGCCGACCACGACTACCTGTTCACGGACGTCTCCCGGCTGTTCACCGTCGCCGCGCGGGACCGGTACGCCCCGACGCACCCGGGCCTGCGCTGCGCGCTGCTCGACATCGACGGGGACTTCACGGCGCAGGGGCTGGAGCCCGGCAGCGCCGACGTCGTCCTCGCGGGCAACGTCCTGCACAACGCGACCGACGCCGCGGCGTCGTTGCGCCGCGTCCGGGAACTGCTGGCCCCCGGCGGGCGGCTGGTGTTCACGGAGTCCGTCGGCGAGAGTCGGGCCATCCTCACCTCGATGGCGTTCCTGCTCTCGCCCGAGCCCGGCAGACCCCGCCCGGGCAGCGGCGACCGGAGGCGGGAGACCGGCAGCTCGTTCCTGGACGCGGCCGGCTGGGAGGCCGAGTTGCGGGCGGCGGGCCTGGTCCCGCTGGGTTCGCTGCCCCACGCCTCCTCCCCCATCGCCTCGGTCGGCCAGTACCTGTTCCTCGCCGACGCCCCCTCGGAGGGCAGCTCATGACATCGACGCATCCCGTGGCCGCCGGCCTCGAACGGCTGGGTGACGCGCCCGCCCTGTTCCACGGCCGTACGGTGCTGACGGGCACCGACCTCCTGCGCGCCGGGGGCGTGGGCGGTGCCGCGTTCGAGGCGCTGGACCGCCGGCTGGCCGTCGTCCTCGCACCGGGCGGGGCGGCCGGCGGGGCGGCGGAAACCCCGGCGGCGGACCCGGACGACCTCGTGCACCGGCTGCGCGGGGCGTACGGGGAGGAGGCGCACCGGGTCGCCGTCTTCGGCGACTACGTCCACGCGTCCGGTGACGCCGTGCTGGCCGCGTGGGCCGCCGGAGCGGCCGTGGTCTGCGGCCACGACTCGCTCCACCCCGCCAGGGCGCTGGCCCTGCTGGAGCGCACCGGCGCCGACCGTGCCTTCGCCCCGGCCGACCTGCTGTCCGCCCTGCCGGAAGACCCCTCCGCCCCTCTGGTGGATCTGAGCCGGCTCGCCACGGTGGTGTACTGCGACGGGCCGTTGCCGCAGGCCCGTACCGCCGCGCTCCGGGACGGCACGGGGGTCTCGGTGGTCCATGTGGCGCCGGGCCCGGGGTCGGCCGCCGGGGAACCCGGCGGCGAGCCCGTCGATCCCGCCGGGGCCGCCCGGGCGGCCGCCGACCGGGCGCTCGCCGGGGTCGACCTCCACGAGGCCGTGGCCGCCGTCGATCTGGTGTCCCGGGCCTCGCTGCTGTCGATGGTCGTGGCCCTCCGCCGTCTGGGCCTGTTCACCAACGCGTCCGGGCACACCGGGGACGAGGTGCTGGGCGGGGGCCGGATCGCCGAGCGGCACCACGGCCTGGTGCTGCGCTGGCTGGCCGTGCTGACCGCCGAGGGGCTGCTGCGCCGGCACGGCGACCGGTTCCATCTCGCGTCCCCGGACGAGGAGTACACCGGTCGGGCCCCGGACCACGCCTGGGACGAGGCGGAGAAGGCGTGGCGGGCCACCACCGGCTCGGTCGACACGGTGGCCTACGCGCGCCACAGCGCCGGCCTGCTGCCGGACCTGCTGACCGGCGGGACCGACGCGGTCTCGTTGCTCTTCCCGCGGGGCAGCACCGCCCTCGCGGAATCGCTGTACCGGGAGGGTGTCACCGCTCGCTACCAACACCACGCGGTCGGCGGCCTGTTGGGCGCCATCGCCGATCGGTGGCCGCGACACCGCCCGTTGAGGGTGCTGGAGGTGGGGGCGGGCACCGGCGCGACGACCGAGCGGGCCCTGCCCGCGCTCACCGCCCGGGGCGCCGACCTCGGGTACCTGTTCACCGATGTCACCCCGTTCTTCCTGGAACGGGCCCGGCGGCGCTGGGGCGCGGAACCGGGGGTCGAATTCGGTCTGCTGGACATCGACCTGCCCACCCGGGAACAGGGCTTCGCGCCCGGTTCCTTCGACATCGTCGTCGCCGGCGGCGTGCTCAACGCGGCTCGTGACACCGACACCTCCCTCCGGTCGCTGGCCGGGCTGCTGGCGCCGGGCGGATGGCTCGTCCTGACCGAGCCGACCGCCGAGGAGCACTGGGTGATGATCACGCAGGCGTTCCTGCTGACCGACGCCCGGGACGCCCGGACCCGGACCGGGGCGACCTTCCTCTCCCTGTCCCAGTGGCGCGAGGCCCTGGACTCGGCCGGCCTCCCGCGGGTCGTGGACCTCCCGGAGCCGGGCCACCCACTCGATCGCCTCGGGCACCGCGTCTTCGCCGCCCGGCGCTCCCCCGACTGAGAACCCGGCCGCCCGCCCGACGGCCGATCCGATACGAGAACGAGGAACACCATGTGCGGAATAACCGGTTGGGTGGCGTTCGACCAGGACCTCACCCTGCGGGGTGACACGGTCCACGCCATGACCGCCACCCTCGCCGACCGCGGCCCCGACGACGGCGGGGTGCGCCTGTACCGACACGCGGCGCTGGGGCACCGGCGCCTGGCGGTCATCGACCTGCCGGGGGGCGTGCAGCCCATGACGGCCGACACGCCCGACGGCGAGGTCACCCTCGTCCACTCCGGCGAGGTCTACAACCACACCGAACTGCGGCGGGAACTCTCCGACCGCGGGCACCGGTTCACCAGCCGCAGCGACACCGAAGCGGTGTTGCGCGGCTACCTGGAGTGGGGTGACGCCGTCGCCGAGCGACTGACCGGCATGTACGCCTTCGCCATCTGGGACGAACGGCACCGGCGACTGGTGCTCGTGCGCGACCGCATGGGCGTCAAGCCGCTGTACTACCACCGCACCGGTGACGGACTGCTCTTCGGCTCGGAACCCAAGGCCGTCCTCGCCAACCCCGCCTTCGCGCGCCGCGTGGACACCGCCTGCCTGCGGGAGCTGGTCGGCTTCACCAAGGCGCCCGGCTGGGCGCTGTGGAAGGACCTGCACGAGGTGGAGCCCGGCACCGTGCTGACCCTCGATCCGGGTGGGCTGCGCCGGCGCACGTACTGGCGGCTGGAGGCCGCCGAGCACACCGACGACGCGGCGACGACCGTCGCCCGGGTGGCGGAGCTCCTCGGCGGGATCGTGCCGGAACAGCTCGTCTCCGACGTGCCCCAGTGCGTGCTGCTCTCCGGAGGTCTGGACTCCAGCGCCATCACCGCGCTCGCGGCCCGGCACCAGGACGCCGTCGGACACAAGACCCGTACCTTCTCGGTGGACTTCGCCGGCCACGAGGAGAACTTCCGGCCCGACGAGTTGCGGGACACCCCGGACGCCCCGTTCATCCGGGACGTCGCCGCGCACATCGGCGCCGACCACCGGAACGTGCTCCTCGATTCCCGCGCGCTGACCGATCCGGAGCTGCGCCGGGCCGTCGTCGCGGCCCGCGACATGCCCATCGGGCTCGGCGACATCGACAGCTCCATGCTGCTGCTCTTCCGGGCCATCCGGGAACACTCGACGGTGGCCCTGTCGGGCGAGTTCGCCGACGAACTCTTCGGCGGCTACGCCTGGTTCCACCATCCCGCCGCGCGCGACGCGGACACCTTCCCCTGGCTCGCCTTCCAGAACACCTACACCGCCGACCGCACCGAACCGCTCCGTCCCGAACTGCGCTCCGCCCTGGACATCGGCGCCTACGTGGCCGACGAGTACGCGGGCGCCGTCGCCCGGGTGGAGCACCTGCCGGGCGAGGACCCCTTCGAGCGGCGCATGCGCACCAGCAGCCACCTGCACATCACCCGACTGGTGCGGGCCATGCTCGACCGCAAGGACCGCATGTCGATGGCCACCGGGCTGGAGGTCCGCGTCCCGTTCGCGGACCACCGTCTGGTGTCCTACGTCTACAACGTGCCCTGGTCCGTGAAGACCATGGACGGCCGCGAGAAGAGCCTGCTGCGGCAGGCCGTGGCCGACCTGTTGCCCCGCTCGGTCACCGAACGTGTCAAGAGCCCCTACCCCTCCACCCAGGACCCGGTGTACGTCACCGCCCTCCAGGAGCAGACCCGGCGGGTCCTCGACGACGACGGCCACCCGGTGTTCGCCGTCTTCGACCCGGCGTGGGCCCGGCGCACCGCCGACACCGACGCGGCGGCCCTGACCGGGGCCGAACGCACCGGACTCGAACGCCTCCTCGACTTCCACGTCTGGGCCGACCTCCACCGCCCCGAGCTGATCCTGCCGTAACCGGCACACCGAGCCCACCGGCACCACCGACACACCGGTCCCACCGACACCGGCCCCGCCGACCCGGGGCCGCGTGTCCGGCCCGCACCACCCCGACCTCCCGGAGAACCACATGAACAGCCCCCTTCCGTCCGCCCCGCTGCCGCTGGGCCCGGACTTCATCCAGGACGCCCACACCGTGGCCGCGGACCTGCGCGCCGCCACGCCCGTCCGCTTCGTCGAACTCCCCGGAGGGTTCCCCGTCTGGCTCGTCACCGGCTACGAGGAGGCCCGCGCCGCCGTCACCGATCCCCGGCTGAGCAGCGACGGCGTCTACGACCGACTGGAACGGCTCCGGCTGGGCGGCGGAGAGGACACCGAGAGCCACTTCGCCCCCGAACTGGCCAGGAACCTGCTCAACCTCGACCCCCCGGACCACACGCGACTGCGGTCCCTGATCACCAAGGTGTTCACCCCCGCGGCGGTGGCCCCGTTGCGTCCGCGCGTCGAGGCGATCGCCGACGAACTCCTCGACGCCATGGAGAAGGCCGGCCCCGACAGCGAACTCCTCGCCGACTACGCCCTGCCGCTGCCCATCCGGGTCATCTGCGAACTGCTCGGCATCCCCTTCCGGGACCGCGATCGTTTCACCGAGTGGACGCGCACCATGGTCGCCGCGGTCACCCCCGAGGAGATCGGCGCCGCGTCCATGCGCATGGCGTCCTACTTCGGTGACCTGATCGAGGAGAAGCGCCGCGCTCCCGGTGACGACCTGCTGACCCGGCTGGTGAACGTCAGCGACGACGACGGCGGACGGCTCTCCCGTCACGAGCTGATCGCCACCGCCGTCGTCCTGCTGACCGGCGGCTTCGAGACCACCGTCAACCTGATCAGCAGCGGCGTCCTGGCCCTGCTGCGCCACCCCGACCAGCTCGCCCTGCTCAGGGAGCGCCCGGAACTGCTCCCCGGGGCGGTGGAGGAGTTCCTGCGCTACGAGACCCCGAACAACCTCTCCAGCCCCCGCTACGCGACCGAACCCGTCGACCTCGGCGGTGTCACCATCCCCACCGGCCACTTCGTGATGATCTCCTGGCTCGCCGCCAACCGCGACGGACGGTTCACCGAGCCCGACCGGCTCGACATCACCCGCCCGGCCGGTGGCCACCTGGCCTTCGGCCACGGCATCCACTTCTGCGTCGGGGCCGCGCTCGCCCGGCTGGAGGGCGAGATCGCCTTCGGCCGGTTGCTCGCCCGGTTCCCGGACATCGAACCGGCGGTGGACCCGTCCTCCCTGCGCTGGCGCTTCTCCACCGCCATGCACGGTCTGGAGGCCCTGCCCCTGCGGCTGGGTCCCGCCTCGCGCTGACCCCGGGCCCCGGGCCCCGGGCCCCGACCACAGTCGTCCCGACAACAGGAGGTGCCGGCATGGCCGCCGGATTCCCGGACGGATTCGTCCCCTGGCCGAAGGACACGGCCGATCACTACCGCGCGAAGGGGTACTGGCAGGGCAGCACCCTCGGTTCGATCCTGCGGGACGGCGCCCGCGAGCGGCCCGACCACACGGCCGTGACCGACGGCGAACGGCGGCTCGGCTACCGGGAGCTGGACCGGGAGGCCGACCGGCTCCGCGCGGGCCTCGCGGCCCGCGGCATCCGGGCCGGCGAACGCGTCCTGGTCCACCTGCCGAACATCATCGAGTTCGTCCCGTTGTGCTTCGCCCTGTTCCGGCTGGGGGCGGTGCCCGTGCTCGCCCTGCCCGCGCACCGCGAGACCGAGATCGTGTCCCTGGCCCGGCTCTCCGGGGCCGTCGCCTACGTGATCCCGGACGAGCACGCCGGCTTCGACCACCGTCCGTTGGCCCGCTGCCTGCGCGAGCGGGTCCCCTCCGTCCGGGAGGTGATCGTCGTCGGTGACGCGGACGGGTTCACCTCGTACGGGGACGTGGTCGCCGCCGCGCCCTCGCGGCCAAAGGACGGGACCACGCCGGAACCGGACCCCTCCGAGGTGGCCGTCCTGCTCCTGTCGGGCGGCACCACGGGACTGCCGAAGCTGATCCCCCGGACCCACGACGACTACCACTACAACGTGCGGGCCAGTGCCCGGGTGTGCGGCTTCGACGAGGACACGCGCTACCTGACCGCCCTGCCCATGGCGCACAACTTCCCCCTCGCCTGCCCCGGCATGCTGGGCACGCTGTGGGCGGGCGGCACGGTCGTGCTGAGCACCGGCGCCAACCCGCACGACGCCTTCCGGCTGATCGAATCCGAGGGCGTCACGGCCACCGCCCTGGTGCCGCCGCTCGCCCTGGCCTGGCTCGACGCGGCCGAGCAGGGCGCCGGCCGGCCCGGCACGCTGAAGCTGCTCCAGGTCGGCGGCAGCCGCCTGAAGGAGGAGACCGCCCGGCGGGTCGGCCCGCTGCTCGGCTGTTCCCTGCAACAGGTGTACGGCATGGCCGAGGGGCTGCTGAACTTCACCCGGTCCGACGACCCGCCGGAGCTCGTTCTCACCACCCAGGGCCGCCCCCTGTCCGAGGGCGACGAGGTGCGGATCGTGGCCCCGGACGGGAGCGAGGTGCCGGACGGCGAAGTGGGCGAACTCCAGGTGCGCGGCCCCTACACGATCCGCGGCTACCACCGGGCCGAGGAACACAACGCGACCGCCTTCACCCCGGACGGCCACTACCGCACCGGGGACCTGGTGCGCCGGCTGCCGAGCGGACACCTGGTGGTGGAGGGAAGGACCAAGGACGTCATCAACCGGGGCGGCGACAAGATCCCCGTCGAGGAGGTGGAGAACCACCTCCTGGCCCACCCGGCGATCCACGACGTGGCCCTGGTGGGCCTTCCCGACGACACCCTGGGCGAACGCACCTGGGCCTGCGTCATTCCCGGGGGCACTCCGCCGACCCGCCGTGAACTCCTCGCCCACCTCACCGCCCGCGGCGTCGCGGCCTACAAGCACCCCGACCGGGTGCGGATCATGGACGACTTCCCGCGCACCGGACTCGGCAAGGTCAACCGGCGGGAGCTCGCCCGACGACTCCGCGAGGCGTGACCCGGCACGCCCGACCCGGCACACGGGACCCGGCACCCGTGATCCGCCCGGCGTGATCGCCCAGCCGTCCCACCCCCGAGAACACACCCCAAGGAGGCCCGGGTGGACAGCCCCCCGAACGAACTCATCGAGGACGCGCGACGGCTGATAGCCGACGCGCTGGACGAGCCGGAAGGCTCCATCTCGGACGACGACCACCTGATCGAGATCGGCCTCGACTCGATCTCCCTGATGAAGGTGGCGAGCGCGCTGCGCGCCGCCGGCTGCGACGTGGAGTTCTCCGAACTCGCCCGCACCCCGACGCTGGCCGCCTGGCGGCGGCTGCTGGACCGCCCCCGCTCCGCCCCGGCCGAGGAGGAGCCGACCCCGGGGGCGGACCTCACGGTCCCCTTCGAACTCGCGCCCATGCAGCACGCCTACTGGATCGGCCGGCAACGCGGTCAACGGTTCGGCGGGGTGGGGGCGCACTTCTACCACGAGTTCGCCGGGCCCGCCGTGGACGCCGAGCGGCTGGAGAACGCCGTACGGGCACTGATGCGTCACCACCCCATGCTGCGGGTGCGGGTCGACGAGGACGGGCTCCAGCACGTCCTGCCCGAGCCCCCGTGGCCCGGCCCGACCGTCCACGACCTGCGCTCCCTCGGCCCGGAGAAGGCGGAGAGCGCCCTGCTGGAGCTGCGCGACAGGCTCTCCCACCGCCGGCTGGACATCACCGTCGGCGAGGTCTTCGACGTGCAGCTGTCCCTGCTGCCCGACGGCACCGGCCGTACCCACGTCAACCTGGACATGCTGGTCGCGGACGCCATGAGCTTCCGCATCCTGCTGACCGACCTGGCCGCCCTGTACGCCGACCCGCAGAGCCCGCCGGAGCCCGTCGGCTACGACTTCCCGAGGTATCTCGCCGCCCGCGCCACGCAGCGCGCCGAGGCCCGGGACCGGGCCCGGGCCTGGTGGCGGGAGCGGCTGGCCGACCTGCCCCCGGGTCCCGCGCTGCCGCTGGTCGACGACGCCCGGGACGCGGAGCACACCCGGGTCGACCGGAGGCACTTCCTGCTCACCCCCGAGCAGCGCGCCCGATTCACGGAGCGGGCCAGGCGCCGCGGGGTGACCCCCGCGATGGCCGCCGCGACCGTGTTCGCCGAGGTGATGGCGGCCTGGAGCGAGCACCCCCGGTTCATGCTGAACCTGCCGTTGTTCGAACGGGAACGGTTCCATCCCGAAGTCGACCGGGTGGTCGGCGACTTCACCAACTCCCTGCTCCTCGCCGTCGACACCTCCCGGCCCGCCGACTTCGCCGAGCGCGCCCGGCGGGTCCAGTCCGCCTTCCAGGACGCCGCCGGACACAGCGCGTACTCCGGCGTCGAGGTACTGCGCGACCTCTCCCGCGCACACCACGGCGAACAGGTGCTGGCACCCGTCGTCTACACCAGCGCGCTGAACGTGGGCGAACTGTTCTCGGAGGAGTTCCAGGAGATCTTCGGGCAGCCGGAGTGGGTCGTCTCCCAGGTGCCGCAGGTGTGGCTGGACGCCCAACTGTCGGAGGTGCGCGGCGGCCTGCTGGTGAACTGGGACGCCCGGGAGACCCTGTTCGCCGAGGGCGTGCTCGACGCGATGTTCGCCGCCTACCGGTCCCTGTTCGAGCTGCTCGCCGCGGACGGCACGGACGCCGCCTGGGACCGTCCCGCACCGGAGCCGGTGCCGGACGGGGTCGGGGACGACCGCAGCCGCGTGATCGACGCCCGGGGCCGGACGCGTCCCGCCATGGTCCCGGGTGAGCTGGAGGTCGACGGCCGGCCGACCGGCGTACGCGCCCGGTACCTGCCCGGCGGACGCATCGACGTGCTCGGACCCCGTGAGCCGGTCCGGACGGGCCCGGTTTCGGGTTCGGCGCCCGGTCCGGTTCCGGTTCCGGCTTCGGCTTCGGCTTCGGGGCATCGGGACGGGGATCGGACGCGGGACGACGCCGCGTCCGAGCCGCCGCGGGGCCCGGTGGAGGAGGCCGTCGCGGACATCTGGAGGGACCTGCTGGACGTGCGGGACATCCACCGCGGGGACGGCTTCTTCACGCTCGGCGGCGACAGCCTGCTGGCCACCCGCTGCCTGACCCGGCTGCGCGCCGCCGGTTTCGAGGGCGTCGACATCACCGTCCTGTTCGAGCATCCCGTGCTCGCCGACTTCGCGGCACGGCTGCGCCCCGGCCCGACCGGGCAGCCGGCCCCCGCCCTCCCCGCGCTGCGCACCGACCCGGCGGGAAGGCACGAGCCGTTCCCTCCCACCGACGTGCAGCGGGCCTACTGGCTCGGGCGCGCGGAGGGATTCACCCTGGGCGGCATCGGCTGCCACTTCTACCGCGAGTACGACGTCACCGACCTGGACACGGACCGTCTGGAGGAGGCCGTCAACCGGCTGATCGCACGCCACGAAATGCTGCGCGCGGTGTTCGACGAACGCGGCGACATCCGCGTCCCGGAGGACGTGCCCCGCTTCACCGTGCGCGTCACGGACACCGGACAGGAGGGCTTCGCGGACCTGCGCGAGGCCATGTCCCACCAGGTATTCGATCCCGCCCGGTGGCCGCTGTTCGACATCCGCGTCGCCCGCGCGGGCCGGCGTTTCCGGATCGGCGTCGGCCTGGACAACCTCGTCCTGGACGCGCTGAGCGTCCTCGGCTTCTACGCCGAACTCGGCACCCTCTACCAGGACCTCGACGCCCCGCTCCCGCCCGTGGAGCTGTCCTTCCGCGACTACGTGGTCGGCGTGAGCCCGGACCCCGACGCCCGGGCCGCGGCCGAGAAGTACTGGATGGACCGGGTCGAATCCCTCCCGCC
>NZ_VKHT01000030.1 GCF_014141535.1 Streptomyces alkaliphilus
TGTGTATAAGAGACAGCTCCAGCCGCTCCAGCACGCCGTCGTGGGGCGGGTAGAGGAAGCGGATCTCGGCACACCGATCCCGCGACGCGGCAAGGGCGGGGCTCCGCCCCAGGGCGAGGGCCCCGGCGGCGCTCACCGGGTCGACTCCGGTGGCCAGGGCCCCCAGATACGGGATGAGTCCCCCTCCGAGGCGTCCGTTGATCTCGATCAGGCGGGGGCCGGCCGGCGTCAAACGGATCTCGGTGTGGGTCATGCCGAGGGTGATGTCCAGAGCCCGGTGAGCGGCCCGGACCAATCGGGTCACGTCCTCGGCCCACCGCTCGTGCCGCCAGGGGGCCACCAGGTGGCCGACCTCCTCGAAGGCGGGGTCGAAGCCGAGCCGTTTTCGGGCGACGACCACGGGAACGGCCTCACCGTTCTCCACACAGCTGTCGACGCTGATCTCCGGACCGGTCAGGAACTCCTCGAGCAGGACACCGGGGGCCTTCCGCAGGCCGGGAAAGGTGACGCCCGCGGCGGTCTCATAGGCGCCGGCCAGCTCCTCGGCGTCACGGGCCCGGGCGACACCCATGCTCCCGGCCAGTGAACGCGCTTTGAGGACCACGGGGTAGCCGATCTCCCGAGCGGCGGCCCCCGCTTCCTCCACGGAGTGCACCAAACGGTGTCGCACACCCGGCAGCCCGGCCCGGTCCAGCAGGCCGCGCGCGGTGTACTTGTCGCGACAAGCCGCGGCGGCTCGGACGGACATGTGGGGCAGCCCCAGTTCAGCCGCGACGGTGGCCGTGGCGGTCAGGGAGAGCTCGTCCCACGTGAAGATGCCGGTCTCCACCTCTCCGGACCCCGCGGACAGCAGTTCGCCGACGGCTGCGCGCAGCGCGGCGGGATCTGTCGTATCGGCCGTCCGGAAATCGGAGATGTGCGGTTTCTCCCAGCTCGCGGCGGGTGAGGTCACCAGCATCAACTCGTGCTCCCGGGCCAGCGAGGCCATGGCGTACTCGCGGTAGGCCTGCAACCGGCTGCCGACCACGACGAGACGACTCTTCGGGCTGGGCATCAGGCGCTCACCAGTTCCTTTCGTTGTGTCACCGGTCCGAGGAGCCGGGCGGTGGTTCCACCGGCCCGGAGGCCGGGACGTGCGCTGCCGCCTCAGGCCGGCAGCGGGGCGCAACGCATGGTGAAGGAGGAAGCCGTCTTCATCACGGCCGCTTCCACCTCCTGGCTGGAGGGACCGCGGAAACGGAAGCGGGCCGCCACGTGCTCGTATCCGCCGATCCGCGGGATGACGGACCCCGGCGTCGGGATCACCCGCGCGTAGGGGCCGTCGACCTCCTGAACATCGACCCGGACGGAGACCACCCGGCACGGTGGCGGCACGGGTACCGGCAGCAGCAGCCAACCGGCGGTCTCTCCGGCCGGCGAGGAGGCCGGTTCCGGGTCACGGCCGAGCTGGATGGCCGCGGCGGCACCCATCAGGTCCGTGCCGTGCACCTCGCGCCAGACGAAGGGGATCTCGCCGCCACCCACGCGGGCTCCGGCTTCGAGGAAGGTGATCCGAGGAGTGCCGTCTGCGTCCTTTCCCACGAACGCCTCCAGATGGAAAACCCGGGGTCGGTCCCCGCCCAGCGCGGAGACGCAGCGGCCGGTGAAGGCTTCCAGGTGCCCCAGGAGCTCGGGATCGTCGATCTCCACCGAGCCCAGGAACTCGCCCTGTGTGAAGCCGCGGCAACTGTTGACGTAGCGGGAAGCCCGCCATGGGCCGAGTCGCCGCCCGGTCCACAGGCCGTCGACGTGTACGACCGGATCGGTGACGTAGGACTGGACGATGAGCGGTTCCGCGTCGAAAACGGCGGTATCCGGCACATCGCGGGGGGCGTGCAACACCCTGACGCCCCGGCTGGCCGTCCCCCGCCGTGGTTTGAGCACGACGGGCCATCCGTACCGTCGCGCGAAATCCGCCACGACGCGCGGGTCGGCGGCGTCCGCGTGGGGCGGTACCCGGATGCCCGCCTCAGCGGCCAGGGTGACCATGGTGAGCTTGTCGCGGAAGCGCCGCAGCTCGCCGGGGCGCTGCCCGGGAAGGTCCAATTCGGCGCGCAGCACGGCGGCCGTGTCGAGATCTCCCTCGTTGAGGGCCACCAGCCGTGTGACCGGCCCCAGGCGCCGGACCAGCGCCGCCACCGCGGCTCGCACCTCGTTCACGGCGTCCGTCGCGGAGATCACGGACACCGCCGCGGCGGTGGTGGGGACGGACTCGCGCCCGGAAGCCGTCGTCACGTAACTGACGCGGTGGGCGGAGTGGTCCAGATACCGGGCGTAGTGGGCGTGCCGGTCACGCCAGCGGTGCAGAACGAGCACGTGGGAGGTGGGTGGGTGCGGAACTCCGGTGTTCACGAGGCCTCCCCCGCGCGTGCGATACGGGCGTTGGCGACGAGGATCTGGCCCAGAGCGATGCCTCCGTCGTTGGTCGGGACCTGCTGCTGGCAGTAGGTGTCGAAGCCGGCACGGCGTAGTTCCACCAGGCAGTTGACCAGCAGGAACTCGTTGAGGAACACGCCGCCGGAGAGTACGACCTGCCGGAGGTCCCCGGTGTCGTGCCCGGCGCGCAGCACCGCGCAGTGCTCCACCACCATGCCGACCACCGCGGAGTGGAAACGCCGGCTGATCTCGTCCGAGGGGACTCCCGCCGCCAGGTCTCCCGCAACAGCCGTGATGACGGGTCGGGGGTCGATCTCCAGGGCGTCACCGGGCCGGCTGCCGAATCGGTAGCGTTCGGCCTCCGGCGTGAGCGTGAGGTCCCGGGCCAGCAGGCCCTCCAGTTCGATGGGGCCCTGGGCCTCGTACTCGGCGTGTGTGGTGACCCCCAGAAGCGCCGCCACGCCGTCGAACAGGCGGCCCATGCTCGACGCGGGGGGCGCGTTGACGCCGCGCCGGGCCATCGTGGTGAAGACACGCCGTTGCTGTCCGTCGAGCAGGCTCAGCACCGGGAAGGCGGCCACGGCCTCGTCCGGGTCGCCGAAGGCATCCAGCGCCAGGGCGAAGCCGGTGCGGATCGGTTCCCGCACCGCGCGGTCACCGCCCAGCAGCGGTACGGGACGCAAATGGGCCACCCGCGCTGCCTCCAGATAGTCCCCCCGGAGGAACTCACCGCCCCAGATGGTGCCGTCCCCGCCGAAGCCGGCGCCATCGAAGATCACGCCCAGGGTCGTCCCGCTCAGGCCGTTCTCGGCCATGCAGGAGGCCATGTGCGCGTGGTGGTGCTGCACGTGAACGACGGTGTCGAAGTCCGTTCCGCGTTCCCCCAGCGCGAGTCGGGTGGAGCGGAACTGCGGGTGGAGGTCCACCGCGGCGGCACGGGGGGTCAGATCGTGGAGGGCCGCCAGGTGCCCGGCCGTCTCCTGGTGCGACCGGAGCGTCGCGTCGTTCTTGAGGTCCCCGATGTGCTGGCTGAGGTAGACGCGGGTGCCGCTGGAGAGGGCGACCGTGGTCTTGAGTTCCGCGCCGTAGGCGACGAGGGGGTGCAGGTCGATGCCGGTCTCCACGGGGTAGGGGGCATAGCCCCGGGCACGGCGCACGAAGGTCAGCACCGGCTCGTCGAGCGCCGGGTGCTCGGAGGAGCGCACCAGGGAGTCGTCCACCCGGATCTCGATGTCGCGGTCGTTGTAGAGGATGAGGTCCGCGATCGCGAAGAGGCGGTCGAGGGCGTCCTCGTTGCGGTGTGCGATGGGGTACCCGGACACGTTTCCACTGGTCATCACCAGCGGCCCCAGCTCGGGGGCGTCCATCAGGAGATGATGTTGCGGTGCGGAGGGCAGCATCACGCCCAGGTTGGGGTTCCTCGGGGCGATGGCCTCCGGTAGACGGCCGGGCCGCTTGCGCGCGAGCACGATCGGACGGGCCGGGGAGGACAGCAGGGCCGACTCGGTCGGACGCAACTCGACGATTTCCGCCGCGATATCGAGATCCCGAACCATCACGGCGAAGGGCTTGGAGTCGCGACGCTTGCGGGTCCGCAGGAGGCGCACGGCCTCGGCCTCGCGTGCGTCCACGGCCAAATGGAAGCCGCCCACGCTCTTGACGGCGACGATCGTCCCCGCGGAGAGGGCCCGGATGGCCCGTTCCAGTGCCTCCTCGCCGCGTGCGAGGACTCCCGACGGGTCGGCCAGCAGCAGTTGCGGCCCGCAGGAGGCACAGGCGTTGGGCTGGGCGTGGTAGCGCCGGTCCAGAGGGTCCCTGTACTCCCGGGTGCAGGGCGCGCACATGGTGAAGGCGGCCATGGTGGTCATCGCGCGGTCATAGGGGAGACCCCGGATGATCGAGTAGCGCGGACCGCAGTTGGTGCAGTTGATGAAGGGGTATCCGTGTCTTCGGTTGCCCGGGTCCCGCAATTCCGCCAGACAGTCCGCGCAGATGTCGCCGTCAGAGGCGACCAGGGTGTCCTTGCGCCCCTCCTGTACGCTCTGCCTGATCTCGAACCCATCGGGGGCGGTGTCGTCCCGGGGAAGTTCGGTCACCCGCACCTCGGTGACCCGGGCCAGTGGGGGCGCTTCCCGGCGTAACGCGGTGGTGAAGCGATCCAGTACATCCGGCGCCCCGCGTACCTCGATCAACACTCCCTCCGGGTCGTTGAGCACCCAACCCGCCAGACCACAGGTGAGCGCGAGCTTGTAGACGAACGGTCGGTAGCCGACTCCCTGGACGACACCTTCGACGCGGATTTCCCTGCGGGCCGCACGCCCGTCGGTCGACATGGTCCGCACCGCTCAGCAGAGCCGGGGGAGTTCGGCGCCCCGGAGCTCCTCCAGGACGGATTCCCGCCCGGCCCGGTCACGCAGCAGTACCAGGGGATCCGCCCGCCCGGTGACCTCGCCGATGGTCACGGCCCGGTTTCCGTAGCGGTGGGATCGCAGGGCCGCCAGGACCCGCTCCTCGGCCGCCGGGGCCACGAACAGGCAAAGGCAGCCCTCGTTGGCGGTGTGAATGGGGTCGATGCCCAGCATGTCCATGGCCATGGCCGTCTCCGGTTGGATCGGCAACGTCTCCTGATCGACCCGGACGGTGTGCCCGAGAGCGTCCGCGTACTCGTGCAGTACGGCCGCCAACCCACCCCGGGTGACATCGCGTACGGAGCGCACCATGCCCTCTTCCACTCGGCCGAAGACCGTCTCCAGGAGACCGTTCAGCGGCGCGCAGTCGCTCAATACCCGCTGCTCGAAGCCGAGGCCCTCCCGGATGGACAACAGGTGGACGGTGTGGTTCCCGATCGGTCCGCTGAGGATGACCCGATCGCCGGGGCGCACCCGGCCCATCCTCAGGGGCTCCCTCTCGAAGACGCCCACACCGGCGGTGTTGAGGTATATCCGGTCCGCTTCGCCTTTGCGTACGACCTTGGTGTCGCCGCACACGATCCGGACGCCCGCCTCCCGAGCCGTCTCCCGGATGGAGGTGAGGACCCGCACCAGACGTTCCATCGGCAGCCCCGTCTCCAGGATCATGCCGAGTGTCAGGTACAACGGCTTGGAACCGACGACAGCCAGGTCGTTGACGGTTCCGCATACGGCGATCTTTCCGATATCCCCATTGCCGAAAAACGGCGGATCCACCACGAACGAGTCGGTGGTCATCGCGATCCTCCCGCCTTCGATGGGAAGCATCGCACTGTCCTCCATCTCGCCCAGATAAACATCGCCGAGTGTTTCCACGATGAGCGAGACCAGTTCATGGCTGAGCTGTGCGCCGCTTCCATGATCGAGAACAATCTCGGAGGAATTGTCGTACTTACTTCTGTCCATGTCGGGCGGATCCCTTCGGGTCGAAAGACACGGATCGCGGAGGTGCGCCGAAGCAATGTCAGGGCAGGATTTTCACCACTTTCCGCGCCAGTTCGCCGTGCTGGTCGAGCGCCGCGAGGATCTCGTCCGATGAGGCCACCGTCGCGCAGTAGCCACCGAGCCACTCCAGAGCCCGGTCGCGATCCTCGGGGTTGCCCGAGACGACGCAGTCGGAGGGGACCCAGACGTTGTAACCGCGGAAGAAGGCGTCGGCAGCCGTGGTCTGAACGCAGATCTGCGTCTGGAGGCCGGTCACGAGCACGGTGTCAACGCCGTCGTTCTGCAGTCGATCATGGAGTTCCGTTTCGTAGAAGCCGCTGTCCTTGTTCTTCTCCACCACCGTGTCCGAGGGGTCGAGGAAGTCCTCGATGATCGCCGCGCCCCGGGAGCCGCGCTGGAGCGGAAGGGTGCCGTCCGGTTCGCGCTCGACGTTCGGGTCGTCGGGCAGATTCACCAACTGGAGGTGGTAGATCCCGTGCCCGCGTCGGCGCATCTCCGCCAAGAACCCCAGGAACCGCGGACGTGCCTCGGCTATGGCCGCTGTGCGCTCCGGCGTCTTGTCGACGACGTCGGACTGAAGATCGTTGGTCAGTACGGCTATCTTTCCCATGGGAATCCTTGAATGCGGGCACGACGAAGTCGATGCCGACCGGCAACAGCGGAGAAAGAGGAGCAAACCACTCGCGGAATGTGTGCACGCGAGACGGTTTCAAAAGGAACGGCGGGAAGGGCGGGACACGACTGCGAGTGCAACCTTCATTCTCCCCTCGTGCCCCCCTCGCAGTGGCGCCAAAACTGTTGCACGGCATCAGGTGTCGGTCAATACTGGTGTGGACCCGAAAGGGAGCCGTCCCCTCCGGGTGGCCGAAAAGAGTCAACGAAGACTCCGTCCCCCGTGGGGCACTGCAACGGTTCGCGACATCGGCGGCCCCCTCTCCGCAGCACGTTCGGCACCCCTCACCTGTTTCCCCCGCGGGGCACACAGTCTGTGTCCTGCCCCTTTTCACCCCGGCCGGGGAGGCGGTCGTCCGGACAACGGTGGCCGAATACAGCCGGTCCGGTTCATCCCGTTCCCGGTATCGGACCCGGACCGCCGTGGTCTTTCGGGCACTTCCTCCCGGCACCGAAACGCCGCCGGTACTTCCGGATACGGCCGGGTCTCGCGCTGCCGTGCCTCCCGCGGCCGACCCCGCCGGTGCCCCCGGTGCCGACCGTCACACGGAGCGGGCCCCCGGGTCGTGGGACGTGCCTCCCGTATGGCGCGTGAGCGGAAAGCACCTGACCGGAACCAAGAGTTGTCGCCGCTCGGTGACGAGCGGGGCGAGGGCCGGGACGACCTCGGGTCGGGATCCGATCGGCTCCGGTTTCGCGACCCCGGGGCCGGTCGGTGCGGCCCGCGTCGATCGCGAGCCGCTACCGCCCGTAGCCGGAGGCGGCGAGCGGCCCTCGGGCCCGGAGGTCGTCCGTCGAGTTCACCGGTCCTCGCCCCGGTGGCGTGCCCGCACCTGCCGGTGGCTGCGCGACACGCCGTGCGAGTACTTCCCCGCCGCGCGCCGGCGCACGGGGCAGCGCCGCCATCGACGCGATCCTCGCGTAGCCGGGGCCGGCCGGCGGGGCCCGGGAAGCGTGGCTCCCGGCCCACCGCGGGACCGAAGTCCCGGGGAAGTCCCGGGGATGCCGCCGCACCCCTCCCCGTCCCGCGTCGACGCAGGTCGGAAGGGGTGCGGCGGTCTCCTCACATCAGATGTCGCGGAAGATCTCGATCTGCGCGCCGACGGAGTTCAGACGCTCGGCGAGCTCCTCGTAGCCGCGGTTGATGACGTAGACGTTGCGCAGCACCGAGGTGCCCTCGGCGGCCATCATCGCCAGCAGCACGACCACGGCCGGGCGCAGCGCCGGTGGGCACATCATCTCGGCGGCCCGCCAACGGGTCGGACCCTCCACCAGTACCCGGTGCGGGTCCAGGAGCTGGAGCCGGCCGCCGAGGCGGTTGAGGTCGGTGAGGTAGATCGCCCGGTTGTCGTAGACCCAGTCGTGGATGAGCGTCGAGCCGTGCGCGCTGGCCGCGATGGCGGCGAAGAACGGCACGTTGTCGATGTTCAGCCCCGGGAACGGCATGGGGTGGATCTTGTCGATCGGTGCCTCGAGCTTGGACGGCCGCACGGTGACGTCGGCCAGTCGGGTGCGGCCGTTGTCGGCGGTGTACTCGGGGGAGACGGAGTAGTCCAGCCCCATGCCCTCCAGCACGGCCAGCTCGATCTCCAGGAACTCCACCGGCGCCCGGCGCACGGTCAGTTCGGAGGAGGTGACCACGGCGGCGGCGATCAGGCTCATCGCCTCGACCGGGTCCTCGGAGGGGGAGTAGTCCACGTCCCGGTCGATCTCCGCCACGCCGTGCACGGTGAGGGTGGTGGTGCCCACGCCCTCCACCCGCACGCCCAGCGCCTCCAGGAAGAAGCACAGGTCCTGGACCATGTAGTTGGAGGAGGCGTTGCGGATGACGGTCACACCGTCGTGGCGGGCGGCGGCGAGCAGCGCGTTCTCGGTGACGGTGTCGCCGCGCTCGGTCAGCACGATCGGGCGGTCCGGGCGCACCGAGGAGTCGACCACGGCGTGGTAGGTGCCCTCGGTGGCGGTGATGTCCAGGCCGAATCGGCGCAGCGCGGCGAGGTGCGGCTCCACGGTGCGGGTGCCCAGGTCGCAGCCGCCGGCGTAGGGGAGCTTGAACCGGTCCATGCGGTGCAGCAGCGGGCCCAGGAACATGATGATGCTGCGGGTGCGCCGGGCGGCGTCGGCGTCCATCGCGTCGAGGTCCAGCTCGGCGGGCGGCACGATCTCCAGGTCGGCGCCGTCGTTGATCCAGCGGGTACGCACGCCGATGGAGGAGAGCACCTCCAGGATGCGGTAGACCTCCTCGATGCGGGCCACCCGACGCAGCACGGTGCGGCCGGAGTTGAGGAGGGAGGCGCACAGCAGGGCGACGCAGGCGTTCTTGCTCGTCTTGACGTCGATGGAGCCGGACAGGTGGCGTCCGCCGACGACCCGCAGATGCATCGGACCGGCGTAGCCGAGGGACACGATCTCGCTGTCCAGGGCCTCGCCGATTCTCGCGATCATCTCAAGGCTGATGTTCTGGTTCCCGCGTTCGATGCGGTTGACAGCGCTCTGGCTGGTGTTCAGCGCCTCCGCCAACTGTAGCTGGGTCCAGCCGCGATGCTGGCGGGCGTCCCGGATGAGCTTGCCGATACGGGCAAGGTAGTCCTCGGTCATGGCAACGACTGTATCTCGGATATGAGATGCCGCCTGCCACGTGCGTCCGTTCGAGTGATGCCTCGATCGAATGACTTTTCCATCCCGGGCACATCGCCGCCGGTCGTCGAGGGGCCGAAAGCCCTTCCCGCCGCGACACGCCCGTGCCCCGCGCCCGGGCGTGTCCCGACCCGTCGGAGGCCGCGCGGAAGCCCGGGGAGATTCCGTGCACGGGGGAAGGATGTCCCGGGTGCCTCGGGGGAAACCGGTCCATGCCGGACCCCGGAAACCGGCGCCGGGAGAGGGGAGCGGCATGGTGACGACGAACCGGTGGTGGGAAACCGCCCCGCACCGAGTGGGAGTGGGAGCGGTGGCCCGAGGTCCGCGAGTTGGCACACCTCGGTTGGGCCCTCGTGTCCGACTCGGCGCCCGCCCGGGGGATCCGATCGCCGCGCCCGGTAAAGGAGCGCCCCGGGGTGGAGGCGATGGTGGAGCACCTCCTCACCCTCGCCCGGTCCCGTGACCTCGACCACCTCTGCTTCGGACCGGTGGACCCGGGGGCCGAGGAACTCCGGCGGGCGTCCTTCGTCCCGGACCGGCGGGGCGGGGCCGGTCAGTAGGTGACGGTGATGCGACGGGCCGGGCCGTCCACCCGGATCGTGCCGCCGACGGGGATGACGAGTTGCGGATCGGTGTGGCCGAGGTCCACGTCGAACACCGCCATCGCGTCGGGCGCGTACTCCCGCAGGGCCCGCAGCACGGCCTCCCGCTGCTCCTCTCGGTACCGTTCCCGCTCCGGGGCGGCGAGCGGACGGTCGAAGGACCAACTCCTCGCGCGGCCCACCAGCACCGCCGGGAAGCGGCCCAGCAGGCCGCGCTCGCCCGTGTTCCGCAGGATCCGGTACACCTCCGTGGCGCGGGGCAACTCCTCCGAGGTCTCGATGAACAGCACCTCGCCCTCGTGGCGCTCCGGCGGTCCGACGGCACGGTCCGCCATCAGCAGCCAGGAGAGGATCTCCAGGTCGCCGCCCCCGCCGGGGCCCTCGACCACCCGCTCGGCGTTGTGCCGGATCCAGCCGTCACCGGGTTCGGTGTCCGGCTCGTGGTCGAAGGTGCGGGGGTCGGCCCAGTCGCCGACCACGTCGGTGTACGCGGGGGCGGGGGTCAGTTCGTACGGGCCCCGACCGAAGAGGGCGGCGCGCAGCGAGTCGGCGGTCATCGGGTGCATCGCCCCGGGGCGACCCAGCTCCACCATCACCGACCCTCCGTGGTACCCGACGATGCCCGGATCGCGCAGGAACAGCAGCAGGTTGGTGTTGTCGCTGTACCCGAGGAACCGCTTGGGGTGGGCACGCAGCAGTTCACGATCGAGGTGGGGCAGCACGGTGATCCGGTCGTCCCCGCCGATGGTGGCGATCACCGCCCCGATCCCCGGATCGGAGAAGGCGGCGTGGAGGTCGGCGGCACGCTCCGCGGGGGAGGCCCCCATCCGGCGGGTCGTCGGGTACTCCACCGGGATCAGGCCGAACTCCTCGCGCAGTCTGCGCAGGCCGAGTTCGTGGGGGCGGGGTACGTCGCGGGGCGTGAGGCGTCCGTCATCCGCCGAGCGTAGGTGCGCGCCGACGTGGTGGGCGACGGGTTTTCGCCGCGGGTGTCCGGCGGGACGGCCCCGATGGCCCGACGGACACCCGGCGCATGACCGGCGGGCGTGGATGTACTAGAGTTATCTCGACATCGAGATATTTTGTCGAGGGGCGCGTCACCGTCCCGCCCCGCCACCCCGCGGAGTCGTCCCGGTCGCGCCACGCGCCGGCGACTAAGGCTTGCCTTACCGGTCACGGGCGTGCGGCGCGCGGCAGGATGGCGTCAGGACGCGCGAGTCATGCACCGAAGGAGTCTGTCGTGTCGGCGAACAGCTTCGACGCCCGTAGCACGCTGCGGGTGGGCGACGAGTCGTATGAGATCTACCGGCTGGACAAGGTGGAGGGCTCGGCCCGTCTGCCCTACAGCCTGAAGGTCCTGCTGGAGAACCTGCTGCGCACCGAGGACGGCGCGAACATCACCGCCGACCACATCCGCACGCTCGGCGGCTGGGACGCCTCCGCCAGGCCGAGCCACGAGATCCAGTTCACCCCCGCCCGGGTGATCATGCAGGACTTCACCGGCGTACCCTGCGTGGTCGACCTGGCCACCATGCGCGAGGCGGTCAAGGAACTGGGCGGTGACCCCGCCCGCATCAACCCGCTGGCCCCCGCCGAGCTGGTCATCGACCACTCGGTGATCGCCGACAAGTTCGGCACCGCCAACGCCTTCCGCCAGAACGTCGAGTTGGAGTACGGCCGCAACCGCGAGCGCTACCAGTTCCTGCGCTGGGGTCAGACCGCCTTCGACGAGTTCAAGGTCGTCCCGCCGGGCACCGGCATCGTCCACCAGGTCAACATCGAGCACCTGGCCCGCGTGGTCATGGTCCGCGACGGCAGGGCCTACCCGGACACCCTGGTCGGCACCGACTCCCACACCACCATGGTCAACGGCCTGGGCGTGCTGGGCTGGGGCGTCGGCGGCATCGAGGCCGAGGCGGCGATGCTCGGCCAGCCGGTCTCCATGCTGATCCCGCGGGTGGTCGGCTTCAAGCTCACCGGCGAACTGCCCACCGGCACCACCGCCACCGACCTGGTGCTCACCATCACCGAGATGCTGCGCAAGCACGGCGTGGTCGGCAAGTTCGTGGAGTTCTACGGCGAGGGCGTCTCGGCGGTGCCGCTGGCCAACCGCGCCACCATCGGCAACATGTCGCCGGAGTTCGGCTCCACCGCCGCGATGTTCCCCATCGACGGCGAGACCATCAACTACCTGCGACTGACCGGCCGCGACGAGCAGCAGCTCGCCCTGGTCGAGGCGTACGCCAAGGAGCAGGGCCTGTGGCTGGACCCGGCCGCCGAGCCGGACTTCTCCGAGCACCTCGAGCTGGACCTGTCCACCGTGGTGCCCTCCATCGCCGGCCCGAAGCGCCCGCAGGACCGCATCGCGCTGGCCGACGCCGCCCCGCAGTTCGGCCAGGACGTGCGCGCGTACGTGGACGACACCGACCTGGACGAGGCGGGCAAGGAGTCCTTCCCGGCCTCCGACGCCCCGGCCGTCTCCAGCGACGTGCCGAGCAACCCGGTCACCGTCACCTCCCCCGACGGCGTGACCTACGAGATCGACCACGGCGCGGTGACCGTCGCGGCGATCACCTCCTGCACCAACACCTCCAACCCGTACGTCATGGTGGCCGCCGCCCTGGTCGCCAAGAAGGCGGTGGAGCGCGGCCTGTCCCGCAAGCCGTGGGTCAAGACCACCCTGGCGCCCGGCTCCAAGGTCGTCATGGACTACTACGACCGCGCCGGCCTGACCCCCTACCTGGACAAGATGGGGTTCAACCTGGTCGGTTACGGCTGCACCACCTGCATCGGCAACTCCGGCCCGCTGCCGGAGGAGGTCTCCGAGGCGGTCAACGCCCACGACCTGGCCGTGGTCTCGGTCCTGTCCGGCAACCGCAACTTCGAGGGCCGGATCAACCCGGACGTGAAGATGAACTACCTGGCGTCCCCGCCGCTGGTGGTGGCCTACGCCATCGCCGGGTCCATGAAGGTGGACATCACCCGCGACGCGCTGGGCATCGACACCGAGGGCAACCCGGTGCACCTGGCCGACATCTGGCCCACCGAGCAGGAGGTCGAGGAGGTCGTCGCCTCCGCGATCGGCCAGGAGATGTTCGCCGGCAGCTACGCCGACGTCTTCGCCGGTGACGACCAGTGGCGCTCCCTGCCGGTGCCCACCGGCGACACCTTCGAGTGGGACGCGGAGTCCACCTACGTCCGCAAGCCCCCGTACTTCGAGGGCATGGGCATGGACCCGGAGCCGGTCGGCGACATCTCCGGGGCCCGGGTGCTGGCCAAGCTGGGCGACTCGGTGACCACCGACCACATCTCCCCGGCCGGTGCCATCAAGGCCGACACCCCCGCCGGGAAGTACCTCACCGAGCACGGAGTGGAGCGCCGCGACTTCAACAGCTACGGCTCGCGCCGCGGCAACCACGAGGTCATGATCCGGGGCACCTTCGCCAACATCCGCCTGCGCAACCAGATCGC
The DNA here is from genome assembly GCF_014141535.1 of Streptomyces alkaliphilus. Taxonomy (GTDB): domain Bacteria; phylum Actinomycetota; class Actinomycetes; order Streptomycetales; family Streptomycetaceae; genus Streptomyces; species Streptomyces alkaliphilus. The sequence goes on from NZ_VKHT01000030.1 coordinate 13,211, forward strand.
GCCGGGCACCGAGGGCGGTTACACCCGGGACTTCACGCAGGAGGGCGGGCCGGTCTCCTTCATCTACGACGCCTCCCGCAACTACCAGGAGGCCGGTATCCCGCTGGTGGTCCTGGCGGGCAAGGAGTACGGCTCGGGTTCCTCCCGCGACTGGGCGGCCAAGGGCACCGCGCTGCTGGGCGTCAAGGCGGTCATCGCCGAGTCCTACGAGCGCATCCACCGCTCCAACCTGATCGGCATGGGCGTGCTGCCGCTGCAGTTCCCCGAGGGCGCCTCGGCGCTGGACCTGGGGCTGACCGGTGAGGAGACCTTCTCGATCACCGGCATCACCGCGCTCAACGAGGGCGGGATCCCGGAGACGGTGAAGGTCGCCACCGACACCGGCGTGGAGTTCGACGCGGTGGTCCGCATCGACACCCCCGGTGAGGCGGACTACTACCGCAACGGCGGGATCATGCAGTACGTGCTGCGTTCGCTGATCCGCAGGTGATCGGGGGCCGGGCGGGTCGGTGAGCCGGCCCGCCCGGCGCGCGTACCGCGACACGACGCCGCGTGTCTCGCGTCCCGCGCCGCGCCCCCGGGTCCGCTCCGGAACCCGGGGGCGCGGGCGTGTCCGGTCCCGCCCGGGAGCGCCCCGGCACACCGTCGGGAGGACGACCGGAGGGGAACGGGCGGGGAACGGGCGCCTTCGGGCGGCGAGCGGGCGGTGCCGAATCCCGGGCCGCACGTCCCGGCGCCGGCCGGTGACCGACCGGACCGGGACCGGTTCGGTCGGAGTTTCCCCCGGGGCGATCGTCAGTTCATATAGTGGTCGTGGTGCCGTCTCCCTCCCCACGGGCGGCCGGCGGACCCCGGGACGAGTCCGCCCGGGGACAACGAACACGCTGGGAGAGGGTCGTGGAGACTCCGGGCTCGCAGTCGTCACTGCACCGCGCCAACCTGGAACGAGTGGTGCGGGCCGTCCGATCGGCAGGGGCGCTCACACAGGCGGAGATCGCCCGCACCACCGGTCTGTCGGCCGCGACGGTCTCCAACATCGTCCGCGAACTGCGGGACCTGGGCACGGTGGACGTGCGCACCACCTCAGCCGGCGGTCGACGGGCCCGCAGCGTCTCGCTCTCCACGGACGCGGGCATCGTGGTCGGCGTGGACTTCGGCCACTCCCACCTGCGGGTCGCGGTGGGCAACCTCGCCCACCAGGTGCTGGCCGAGGAGGCGGAGCCCTTCGACGTGGACTCCTCCGCCGACCAGGGCTTCTCCCGGGCGGAGAAGCTGGTGGCCCGGCTGCTGGCGATGGCCGGCGTGAACCCGGACAAGACCATCGGGGTGGGCCTGGGCGTCCCCGGTCCGATCGACGTGGAGACCGGCACCCTGGGCTCCACCGCGATCCTGCCCGGCTGGCGCGGCATCAACCCGCGCGAGGAGCTGGCCGAGCGGCTGGGCGTGCCGGTGCACGTGGACAACGACGCCAACCTCGGCGCCCTGGGCGAACTGGTGTGGGGCAGCGGGCGCGGGGTGCGCGACCTGGCCTACATCAAGGTGGCCAGCGGCGTCGGCGCCGGCCTGGTGATCGACGGACGGATCTACCGGGGCCCGGGAGGCACGGCCGGGGAGATCGGACACATCACCCTGGACGAGTCGGGACCGGTGTGCCGCTGCGGCAACCGCGGCTGCCTGGAGACCTTCACCGCGGCCCGGCACGTGCTGCCGCTGCTGCACGCCAACCACGGCACGGATCTGACCATGCCCCGGGTGGTGCAGTTGGCGCGCGAGGGGGACCCCGGCTGCCGCCGGGTGATCGCGGACGTGGGCCGCAACGTGGGCCAGGGGGTGGCGCAGCTGTGCAACCTGCTCAACCCCACCAGGGTGGTGCTCGGCGGTGACCTGGCGGAGGCGGGGGAACTGGCGCTGGGGCCCATCCGTGACTCGGTGAGCCGATACGCCATCCCCTCGGCGGCGCGACGGGTGTCCCTGGTGCCGGGCGCACTGGGCGGCCGGGCCGAGGTCCTCGGGGCGCTGGCCCTGGTGCTGCGGGAGATGGGCGACGGGGTGCTGCTCGGCGCCGTGAACGGCTACCGGCAGCCCTGAGCCCTTCCGGGGCGGCGCCGGGGCGGCGCTCCCGCGAGGGGACGGGCCGGGCGTCCGGTGAGCCGGGGGCGGATGCCCGCGCGGAGTGCCGAATGGTGACCTTCGTCGGGAAGGTGGGAGCATGGCCTCTCCGGCAGAGGGCTCCGCCCGGGGG
>NZ_VKHT01000300.1 GCF_014141535.1 Streptomyces alkaliphilus
CCCACCGGCGGATTCGCCGGCTCCCGAGCCCGGGCGCCCGCCCATCCGCACCTGCGCCGGCTGCCACGAGGTCGCCTTCCGCAGCACCACCCGCACCCACTGCACCGCCTGCGAGCCGGATTAGGCTCCCTCCCCATGCGGGGGACAGCGGAAGACATCGGGCGACGACGGGCGTGGTTACCGGCGATCGTCGGGGGAGGGGCGTTGACCCTCCTGCTTCTCGTGATCGGTATGGCGGAGAGCCCCGTTCAGGGCGGCTTCGTGGTGAACCCGTGGGGTGAGCGGGTCCACTCCTGGACGCTCGCCTGGGGTCGGGTCCCGTCGCCCCGGGTGACGATGATCGAACCCGTCCCGGGGCATCCCCTGTTGCCCGTGTGGGCGCGGATCCTCCAGTACGCGGTGCTCTTCACCGTGACGGCGGCCCTCGCCCGGGCCATCGTCCGATCGCTGCCGGGCTCGGGGCCCGGACACGGCCGTCGGCGGCCGACCACTGCGCCGGCCTTCTGGGTGGCGGCCGTGGCCGGGGCCGTGGTGGCCGTGACGGTGGCGGCGGTGATCACGAAGGCGGTCGGGGATTCGGGTCCGACCGGAGCGGTGTCGTGGCCCCACCTGCTCGCGCGCTCGTTGGAGGCGGCCAGCCCGCCGGTGGCGATCCTCGACCTGCCCGTGGCGGCCGTCTTCGCGGTGGTGGTGACGCGCCGTTCCGCCCGGTGGTGGGCGACCCCGGCCGAGGCGGAATGCCCCGGCCCTCACGACGAGAAGACGACCCGGAAGGTGGAAACCCGATGAGCGAGAACCCGGAATCCCCTCAACTCCTGAACTCGGGCGTCCTGGTGGTCATGCTGTTCGGGGCGCCGTTCGTGTTCGGCGGTGGGATACGGGCCGCCGGCATCGGCGGGTGGCAGTGGCTGTGGGCGGTGGCGCAGTTCGCCCTCGCGGTGACCATGGCCGTGGGCGCCGTGAGGGACCTGCGGCTCCGCTTCCGACTCGCCCGGGCCGAGCGGTCCCGGAGGCGGTGACCCGGCCCCGGTCCCGACCGGGCCTGATGGAGACCCCCGAACGGCCGGAGGGCCGGGCCGCGCGGGTGCGCGGTCCGGCCCTCCGGTGGGGGGCTCCCCGAAAACCGATCAGAAGCGGCGGGTGATGATCGCCCGCTTGACCTCCTGGATCGCCTTGGTGACCTCGATGCCGCGCGGGCAGGCCTCCGAGCAGTTGAAGGTGGTGCGGCAGCGCCACACGCCTTCCTTCTCGTTGAGGATCTCCAGCCGCTGCTCCCCGCCCTCGTCGCGCGAGTCGAAGATGAAGCGGTGCGCGTTGACGATCGCCGCCGGGCCGAAGTACTGGCCGTCGTTCCAGAACACCGGGCACGAGGAGGTGCACGCGGCGCACAGGATGCACTTGGTGGTGTCGTCGAACCGCTCGCGGTCCTCGGAGGACTGCCGGCGCTCGCGCGTCGGCTCGTTGCCGCTGGTGATCAGGAACGGCATCACGTCGCGGTAGGCCTGGAAGAACGGCTCCATGTCCACCACGAGGTCCTTGAGGACCGTCAGGCCCTTTATCGGCTCCACCGTGATCGGCTTGGCCGGGTTCAGGTCCTTGATCAGCGTCTTGCACGCCAGCCGGTTGCGGCCGTTGATGCGCATCGCGTCGGAGCCGCAGATGCCGTGCGCGCAGGAGCGCCGGAAGGTGAGGGTGCCGTCCTCCTCCCACTTGATCTGGTGGAGGGCGTCCAGGACCCGTTCCTTGGGATCGATGTCGATCCGGAAGTCCTGCCACGTGACCTCGGCCGAGACCTCGGGGTTGAAGCGGCGCAGGCGGAAGGTGACGGAGATCTTGTGGGAGGCGGCCGAACCCCCGTCGGGGGTGCCGGTCGTCTCCTTCTCCACGGTCGCGGTGCTCATCAGTACTTGCGCTCCATCGGCTGGTAGCGGGTCTGGACGACCGGCTTGTAGTCCAGCCGGATCGATTCGTTGCCCTCGGGGTCGACCTCGCGGTACGCCATGGTGTGCCGCATGAAGTTGACGTCGTCCCGGTCGGGGAAGTCCTCGCGGTAGTGGCCGCCGCGGGACTCCTTGCGGGCCAGCGCGGAGACGACCAGCACCTCCGCCAGCTCGAGCAGGTTGCCCAGCTCCAGGGCCTCCAGCAGGTCGGTGTTGAAGCGCCGACCCTTGTCCTGCACCGACACGTTCTTGTACCGGGCGCGCAGCTCGACGATGTCCTCGCGGGCCTGCTTGAGGGTCTGCTCGGTGCGGAACACCATGGCGTTGCGGTCCATGGTCTCCTGGAGCTCGCGACGGATCGCCGCCACGCTCTCGCCGCCGGAGGCGTCCCGCATCCGGGTGACCTCGTCGGCGACGAACTTCTCCGGGGCCTCCGGCAGTTCGACGAAGTCGGCGGTCGCCGCGTACTCGGCGGCGGCGATGCCGGCCCGGCGGCCGAAGACGTTGATGTCCAGCAGGGAGTTGGTGCCCAGGCGGTTGGCGCCGTGCACCGACACGCACGCGACCTCGCCGGCGGCGTACAGGCCGGGGACGATGTCGGTGTTGTTGATCAGCACCTCGCCCTTGACGTTGGTCGGGATGCCGCCCATCGCGTAGTGCGCGGTGGGCTGGATCGGGATCGGGTCCGTGTAGGGCTCGATGCCGAGGTAGGTGCGCGCGAACTCGGTGATGTCCGGCAGCTTGGCGTCCAGCTGCTCCGGCGGCAGGTGGGTGAGGTCCAGGTAGACGTGGTCGGCGTCGGGGCCGCAGCCGCGTCCCTCGCGGATCTCGGTGTAGATGGACCGGGAGACCATGTCGCGGGGGGCGAGGTCCTTGATGGTCGGCGCGTAGCGCTCCATGAAGCGCTCGCCGTCCTTGTTGCGCAGGATGCCGCCCTCGCCGCGGGCGCCCTCGGTGAGCAGGATGCCCATCTTCCAGATGCCGGTCGGGTGGAACTGGAAGAACTCCATGTCCTCCAGCGGCAGTCCGCGTCGGAACGCGGCGGCCTGGCCGTCACCGGTGAGGGTGTGGGCGTTGGAGGACACCTTGTAGAACTTGCCGGTGCCGCCGGAGGCGAAGACGATCGCCTTGGCCCGGAAGACGTGCAGCTCGCCGGTGGCCAGCTCCAGCGCGACCACGCCGGCGGCCTTCTTGACCCCGTCGACCTCGTTGAGCAGCAGGTCCAGGACGTAGAACTCGTTGTAGAACTCCACGCCCTCCTTGACGCAGTTCTGGTACAGCGTCTGGAGGATCATGTGGCCGGTGCGGTCCGCGGCGTAGCAGGAGCGGCGCACGGCGGCCTCGCCGTGGTTGCGGGTGTGGCCGCCGAAGCGGCGCTGGTCGATGGTGCCCTCGGGGGTGCGGTTGAAGGGCAGGCCCATCTTCTCCAGGTCCAGGACGGAGTCGATGGCCTCCTTGGCCAGGATCTCCGCGGCGTCCTGGTCGACCAGGTAGTCACCGCCCTTGACCGTGTCGAAGGTGTGCCACTCCCAGTTGTCCTCCTCGACGTTGGCCAGGGCGGCGGCCATGCCGCCCTGGGCCGCGCCGGTGTGGGAGCGGGTGGGGTAGAGCTTGGTCAGCACGGCCGTGCGGCTGCGCTTGGTGGCCTCGATGGCCGCCCGCATCCCGGCGCCACCGGCGCCGACGATGACGGTGTCGTACTTGTGTGTCTGCATGAGTCTCGTCAGCCCCGGTGCGTCAGCGGATGTTCGGGTCGAAGGTGAAGATCACCAGCGTGCCCAGGAGGATGGTGAAGACGGTCGCCGTGTAGAGCAGCATCTTCAGCCAGAAGCGGGTGTTGTCCCGCTGGGCGTAGTCGTTGATGATCGTCCGCAGACCGTTGGCGCCGTGCAGCATGGCCAGCCACAGCATCAGCAGGTCCCAGACCTGCCAGAACGGGGAGGCCCAGCGGCCGGCGACGAACGCGAAGCTGACCTTGCTCACGCCGCCGTCCAGCACCAGCTGGATCAGCAGGTGTCCGAGCACCAGGAAGACCAGCAGGATGCCGGAGAGCCGCATGAACAGCCAGCCGTGCAACTCGAAGTTGGTGCGGGTCGAGCGCGGGGAGCGCCCGGTGCGGGTGCGCGGCGGTTCGATCACCGGGGCCGGGTTGTCCGGGCCGATGGGGCGCTCGCCGGTCGTGCCGCTGTTCGCGGGAGTGGTTTCGGTGGACATTCTCGATCAGCTCCCGAACAGCTCGCGGAAGGCGTGACCCAGCACGGGCCACGCGGCGCCGGCCATCAGCAGGCCCCAGACGGCCATGACGGTCCACAGCATCTGCTTCTGGTACCGGGCGCCCTTGCTCCAGAAGTCCACCGCCACGACCCGCAGGCCGTTCAGCGCGTGGAAGAGGACGGCGGCGACCAGGCCGTACTCCATGAAAGCGACGAGTGGCGTCTTGTAGACGGCGATGGTCTGGTCGTACGCCTCGGGGGAGACGCGGACGAGTGCGGTGTCGAGTACGTGGACGAACAGGAAGAAGAAGACGAGGACACCGGTGACTCGGTGAGCCACCCATGACCACATGCCTTCCCGGCCGCGGTACAGCGTTCCAGCCGGCACGGAAAAACCCTCCGGGAGCGGATGTCGGGGCCTGCCGGCCGTTCCTGTTCCAGGTGAGGTCCGCGGGCCCGGCCGGAGACGGTCCACCGGCCGCCCGACATGGTATCGACGGGCCGCGGGGCGACCGGGGCCGGGGGTGCGGATGTGATCAATTCGGCACCCGTCCGGGCACGTCCGGGTGCGACGCGGTGCGGCGGGCGGCGGGCGTGTCGACGTGCCGCGCCGGGCCCGGAACCGCCGTGCCCGCGACCAGGTGTTCCAGGCGGGCCCGGGCGAGGCGGCGCAACTGCTCGGCCGCGTGCTCGCGTTCGGTCTCCGGGTCCATGAGCAGTCGGGTCCGCAGGGCCGTCAGCGTCAGGTCCAACCACTCCTCCGGGTGGGAAGGGTCCAGGTGCAGGACGAAGCCGTGACCGAAGCGTTCCTCGTGGACCGAGAGGGCGGCGCGCAGGGCGGTGCGGGCCGTCTCGCCCGCTCCGGCGAGGACGCGCAGCGCCGCCGCGTCGCGGGGCTCGGCGGACAGTGCCTCGGCGAGGTCGGCGGGGGTCAGGTCGTAGGCCGCCTCGTCACCGGCCGCGAGCAGGGCGTCGGTGTCCCCGTAGGGGCGGTGCTCGGCCACCCGGCGGGCCCAGCGGCGGCTGCCGCAGCAGGCCAGGAGGAGGGACTCGGCGGTGGCCGGGTCGGCGGCGTTCAGTCGGCGCAGGCCGGGGGTCTGAGCGGCGCCGTCACCGGTCCCGGGCGCGGTGTCGGGCGCGGTGGGTATTCCGGTGTGGGCG
>NZ_VKHT01000301.1 GCF_014141535.1 Streptomyces alkaliphilus
GGATACCCCAGCGCGTTGAGCGCCATCCGCACGGTACGGGCCACATCCACCACCAGGCGCAGCGCGTCCTCCCGCTGCGTGCCGGTCTCCGTGAGCAGGGACGTCGTCAGGTCCTCCACCAGGGCCGGGAGATCGACCACCGTGGCCGGCAGATCGGCGGCCTGCCGCGCGACCGCCGCACGCCGGGCCCGCTCCTGCATCGTCACCGCCGTGGCCCGCTGCGCGGCCGGGGACAACCCCGGGTGCCCGGACAGCACCAGCCCGGCCCGCCGCAACGCCGCCCGCAACGCCGGGATGTGCCGGTGCGGACTCGTCCGCGACGTGGCATCGAGGCGATACGGCTGCCCCAGCAGCCACACCACATCCACGTCCGTCAACTCGGCCACCCGGTTGATCACGGAGAACCGGTCCAGATGCAGGCGCCCGGATTCCAGGTCCTGAATCCAGGACTCCGAGCGGCCGAGGAGGCCGGCCATCACCGCCTGCGTGTAACCCGCCTGAATGCGCGCTACACGCACCCGGGCGCCGATGTGCTCGTCAGTGCCGTGTGTCATGCTGGGCTCGCTCACTGAAGTGCCGTCAAGGGTCGCACCACAGACGGTACCCCCGGGCTCCAGACCGGGGACAGCGCTCGGCCCCGTCACCCACACCGTGACGGGGCCGAAACTGTCCGTGCCGGCCCGTAACGTTGAGCACGTGGCCCAGCAACCAACCCCATCCCCCTCACCGTGCCGTGCCGGGGCGAGATCAACGCCCGTATCCGCGCCCTGGTGGACCAGCCGGCCGGGGAGGAACGTGCCCCCGCCCGCCGTGCACCAAAAACGATTTCGGGCCGCCACCACCACGCGCATCACACCAGCTCACACCGGGTGCGCGGGGAGTGCCCGGAGCCGGATTCGAACCGGCACGACCCTGGAGGGCCAGCGAGTTTTAAGCTCGCCGTGTCTGCATTCCACCATCCGGGCACGAACCCCCGGGCCGTGTTGGGCGCTCGCACCGGGGGAGGTGTGCGCGCTCCGCAGCTTATCCGTCACAGGACTCACGAACAGCCGCCTTGGAGAACGAGGTTGTCTGATTTTATGGCCAACTGATGAGGCGTCAGCACACCCTTCCAGTCGAGAGGGGGCGGATGCCGGCCCTCCGCTCCCGGGGCACCGGGGAGAATGACGCGATTTCACCGGGTACCGGTTCGGCTACGCGCCGCTGACCACTCGGAGAGGGAGAGTCCGGTCCGAAAGGGTCGGAACCGCGACGGATTCCATCGCCCCCACGGCATTCCGGGTCGTTCCAAAGCGGAACCCGACGACAGGACACGTCACGCGGGAGAGCCGGAGCCGGGCGGGCCGTGGGCGCGATCCGACCGGCGGCCGGAACGGAAGGGGGTCATCGGACCCGCCGGAACGGGAAGCGAGCCGGGTCCTCAACCGGCGGTCCGGCCGGAAGTGTTCACCCGCCGGCCGAAACGCATCGGGCACCTCCACGGCCACGGCACGGGCCGGCCGCCCGTGGTCGACCGACCCGGGGAACGCGCGGGAATCCGCAGGCACCCCGGGGCCCCCGAAAAACGACGTCGGGCCGGCGCGCTCCCCCCGGAGGGGAAGCACACCGGCCCGACGCGATGTCACACCATCACACGGAGCCCTCCCGTGAGGGACGGCGGCCGGGGCGGGTTCAGCGGGCCCCGGCGTCGGCCTTGTCCCGCTCGCCGGCGGCCGGGCCACCGGGAGCGCGGGGAGCCGGGGTCCTCCCGGTCTCGGCGGCGGCCGGCGGCCGGGCGGCCTCGGAGAACTCCTCGCGGGGGTTCTCCACGGCGCCCAGCGAGACGACCTCGCGCTTGAGGAACAGGCCCAGGGTCCAGTCGGCGAAGACCCGGATCTTGCGGTTCCAGGTCGGAACGGCCATGCCGTGGTACGTGCGGTGCATGTACCAGGCCAGACGGCCGCGCAGCCGGATGGACAGCTTGCCCAGGCGGATCATCGCGACGCCCTTGCGCAGACCCAGACCGGCCACCGCACCCTTGTTGGCGTGCTTGTACTGCTGCTGGGGGAAGCCGCGCATGGCGCTGATGACGTTGTCGCCGAGGACCTTGGCCTGGCGCAGCGCGTGCTGGGCGTTGGGCGGGCACCAGTCGCCCTCACCCTTGACCAGGTTGGGCACCTGGGCGTTGTCGCCGGCGGCCCAGATGTGGGAGGTGCCCTTGACCTGGAGGGTCGGGTCCACGTCCACGTGGCCGCGGGGACCCAGCGGCAGGCCGTAACGGGCCAGCACCGGGTTCGGCTTGACGCCGGCGGTCCACACCAGGGTTCCCGCGTCCATCTCCAGGTCGTTGGAGAGGACCACGTGACCGTCCACGCAGGACTTCAGCGAGGTACCGAGGTGGATCTCGATGCCGCGCGCGGCCAGGTGCTCGCGGCCCCACTCGCCGAGCTTGGGCCCGACCTCGGGGAGGATGCGGTCGGCCACGTCGACCAGGACGAACCGCATGTCCTGACGGGAGATGGAGGGGTAGTACTTGGCGGCGTCGCGCGCCAGGTCCTCGACCTCGCCGATGGTCTCGGCACCGGCGAAGCCGCCGCCGACGAAGACGAAGGTGAGGGCCTTGCGGCGGATCGCCTCGTCCGTGGTGGAGTCGGCCTTGTCCAACTGCTCCAGGACGTGGTTGCGCAGGCCGATGGCCTCCTCGACGCCCTTCATGCCGATACCGGTCTCGGCGAGGCCGGGGATCGGGAAGGTGCGGGAGACGGCGCCCAGCGCGACGATCAGATAGTCGAATGGGACCTCATAGGCGTCACCGACCAGCGGCACGACCGTGGCGACCTTGCGGTCCTGGTCGATCTCGGTGACACGGCCGGTGAGGACCTCGGCCCGGGGCAGCACCCGGCGCAGCGGCACCACGACGTGCCGGGGGGAAATGCTGCCTGCAGCCGCCTCGGGGAGGAACGGCTGATAGGTCATGTACGAACGCGGATCGACGACGGTGACGGTCGCCTCGCCGTAGCGCATCTTCTTCAGGATGCGGCGAGCGGCGTACAGACCGACATACCCGCCACCCACGACGAGAATTCGGGGACGCTCCGTGGTGCTCATGCTTCGAGTATCCACCCGATGGGGGACAGGAGCTCGTGAGGGGCTTCACAAGCTTCTTCGGCACCTCTGTTATACTCCCCGAACCCTCGCAAACGATCATGGAAGTCATGCCGGATCGGAGTGTCCAGAGGGTGCGCGCTTCACGCCGCGCGCCCCCTATGACCCCCTGTATGACCTGCGTAAACATCATCTCACGCACACCGGTCCCGTCGCGACCGCACCAGCTTCACCCCTTCGCAATCCCGACGTCACGCGGTGATCATCCGGCAGCCGGGGGGTCCTTCGGGCCCCTCGGGGGGTCGATCGGGGGCCTCCACGCCCTCCGGATGGCCCCGAACCACCGGATGGGGGGATTTCTCATGTGAACAACTTCACGAAGTTTCCGGGAGGAGTCCCGCCCTCGCGTGTCGAGGGCCGATCTGCGTCCCGTCGACCGTGGCTTCGCGGCACCCATCGGACGCCTCCACCGCCCGCGGGCGGGGCATGGATCGGGTCGCCCGCCGCATCGACAACCGGGAACCCGTCATCCTTCTCCCGGGAGTCGGCAACCGGCGTGAGGTGTATCGGAACCTGTAGGCAGGGGCCCCGGGGGTCGGGTCGGGGGCCCCGGCCCGACCCGACCCCCGGCAACGACGGTCAGCCCAGCCGCTCGACCACCGACCAGGCGATGCCGTCGAGGATGTCGTGCTCACTCGCGATCACCTCGCGGGCCCCGACCCGCTCCATGATCGTGTCCAGGATCAGCGCGCCGGCACCGATCACGTCCACCCGACCCGGATGGATGACCGCCTTCTCCGCCCGCTCGGCATGGGTGGACCCCAGCAGTCGGTCGGTGACCGCGCGGACGGTCTCCCGGTCGACCCGGGCGTGATGGATGGCCGTCGAGTCGTACTCCGGCAGGTCCAGCGCCAGCGCGGCCACGGTGGTGACCGAACCGGCCAGGCCGATCAGGGTGTTCGCCTCCCCCAGCGGGACCACCTCGGCCGCGCGGCCCAGGCCGGTCAGGATGTCCGCCCGTACCGCCTCCCGGCGTTCGGCGTTCACCGGCTCCACCGGCACGCCGTCGCTCACCAGGTGGCGCTCGGTCAGGCGCACGCAGCCGATGTCCACGCTGCGGCCCGCCCGCACCGCGCCGCCGAACTCCCCGAGCACGAACTCGGTGGAGCCGCCACCGATGTCCACGACCAGGGCGGGGCCGGGCAGGTCGTCGCGACCCGCCAACTCGAGGGTGGCGCCGGCGAAGGAGAGGCGGGCCTCCTCGTCGCCGGTGATCACCTCGGGCTCGACGCCCAGGATCTCCCGGACGCCGGTCACGAATTCCTCGCGGTTGGAGACGTCCCGGGAGGCGGAGGTGGCCACGAAGCGCAGGGCGCCGGCCGCCACGGCTTCGGCGTCCACGCCGTGCCGGTCCAGCGCCTCGGCGTACCGGCGGCAGGCCGCGAAGGTGCGCTCCAGCGCCTCGGGGGCGAAGCGACCGGTGCGGTCCACGTCCTGTCCCAGCCGGACGATCTCCATCCGGCGGTCGAGGTCGGTGAGGGTGCCGGCGACGGTGTCGACGTCGGCGATCAACAGGCGGATGGAGTTGGTGCCGCAGTCCACTGCGGCGACCCGGTGGGTGCTCATCGTTCCCCTCGTGTTTCCACGGTCTCCCCGGCGGGTTCGGTCTCCCCGACGGGCTCATCGGCCCCGACGGGCTCGGTGCCGCCGGCCGTCACGCACGGCCCCTTGCGCCACCACTCGGGCAGCATGGCCAGTGCCTCGTCCCCCAGCGGGTTCACGCCGGGGCCCGCGGCCAGGGAGTGACCCACCAGCACGTGCAGGCACTTGACCCGGTCGGGCATCCCGCCGGCGCTGGGGAAGCCCTCCAGCACCTCGATGGCGTCGCGCCGGGCCAGGTAGTCCTCGTGGGCGCGCCGGTACGCGGCGGCCAGGTCGGGGTCGCGGGCCAGCCGCTCGTTCATCTCCCGCATCACGCCCTCGGACTCCAGGGTGCCGATCGCGGAGGCCGCCCGGGGGCAGGTGAGGTAGTAGGTGGTGGGGAAGGGCGTGCCGTCCTCCAGCCGGGGCGCGGTCTCCACCACGTCCGGGTTGCCGCACGGGCAACGGTGGGCGATGGCGCGCAGCCCGCGCGGGGGCCGCCCCATCTGCTCGCGGAAGGCCGCGATGTCCGCCTCGGTGGGCGGCTGCGACTCGGTCTGCGGGGGTGGGCTCTGCATGAC
>NZ_VKHT01000302.1 GCF_014141535.1 Streptomyces alkaliphilus
CCTCTCCCCCACCGGACGCCGCTCCGGGGAAACGGGCGACCGCGCCCAGCAGGGGGCCCACCTGACCACCGCCCAAGGCCTTCGTCTCCCGGACACCGACCACTCCCTGAAGGCGGGAGCGCGCGGCCCGGTGCTGCTGCGCGATCACCACCTGCGGGAGAAGATCACCCATTTCGACCACGAGCGCATTCCCGAGCGGGTGGTGCACGCCCGGGGCGCGGCGGCCCACGGCGTCTTCCGGGGCTACGGCACCGCTTCGGACATCTGCAAGGCGGCCTTCCTCGCCAAGGACGTCGAGACCCCCGTCTTCGTGCGGTTCTCCACCGTGCTGGGCTCGCGCGGCTCGGCGGACACCGTCCGCGACACCCGTGGGTTCGCCACGAAGTTCTACACCTCCGAGGGCGTCTTCGACCTGGTCGGGAACAACATCCCGGTGTTCTTCATCCAGGACGCGATCAAGTTCCCCGACATCATCCACGCGGGCAAACCGCACCCGGACCGGGAGATCCCCCAGGCGCAGAGCGCGCACGACACGTTCTGGGACTTCGTCTCCCTGCACACCGAGGCGACCTTCCACACCCTCTGGAACATGTCGGACCGGGGCATCCCGCGCTCCTACCGGACGATGGAGGGCTTCGGCGTCCACACCTTCCGGTTGGTGGCCGGGGACGGCTCGACGACCCTGGTGAAGTTCCACTGGAAACCGCGGCTGGGCGTCCACTCCCTGGTGTGGGAGGAGGCCCAGATGATCAACGGCTTCGACCCCGACTTCCATCGCCGGGACCTGGCCGACGCCATCGAGGCCGGTGCCCACCCGCAGTGGGAGCTGGGCATCCAGGCGTTCCCGGACACCCCCGAGCAGACCTTCGAGGGCATCGACCTGCTGGACCCGACGAAGATCGTGCCCGAGGAGCTGGCACCGGTACAGCCGATCGGGCGGCTGACCCTGGACGCCAACCCGTCCAACTACTTCGCGGAGACCGAGCAGGTGGCGTTCCACCCCGGGCACCTGGTGCCGGGGATCGACGTCACCGACGATCCGCTGCTGGCGGGCAGGCTCTTCTCCTACATCGACACCCAGATCACCCGCCTGGCCGGGCCGAACTTCTCGCAGATCCCGATCAACCGGCCGCACGCCGAGGTCAACGACATGCTGCGGGACGGCTTCCACCAGCAGGCGGTGCACCGCGGGGTGGCGCCGTACCACCCCAACTCCCTGGACGCCGGCTGTCCGTTCATGGCCGGCGCGAAGGAGGGCGGGTACGTGGAGACGCCGGTGCGGGTCCCGGAGTCCCGCCAGGTGCGGGAGGCCCCGGAGTCCTACGACGATCACTTCTCCCAGCCCCGGATGTTCTGGCGGAGCATGTCGCCGGTGGAGCAGGAGCACATCATCGGCGCCTACACCTTCGAGTTGGGCAAGTGCTACGAGCGGACGATCCGGGAACGCACGCTGCGGGTGCTGGCCAACATCGACGAGCGGCTGTGCCGCGAGGTGGCGACCGGACTCGGCCTGCCGGCGCCCGACCCGGACCCGGCGTACGCGAACCTCGCCCCCCAGCCGAGCCCGGCGCTCTCCCAGGTGGGGAAGAACTGGCCGGCCGAGGGACGGATCATCGGCATCGTCGCCGACACCGGCGCGGACCTGTCGCAGGTGCGTTCGGTGCGGGATTCGATTCTGGAGTCGGGCATGGTGCCACTGGTGGTCGCCCCCACCGGGGGGCAACTCACCGACAACGGCGGCGGCGGGGACCCGATCACCGTGCAGCGGACCTTCCTCACCGCGCGGTCCGTGGAGTTCGACGCGCTGCTGCTGGCCGGCAGCGCGGTGATCGGTCCCGACGCGTCGGGGGCCCGCAGCGCCGGCGCCGGCGCCCCCGGGGAGAGCGGCGGCGGCGTCGACCCACGGGTGCTGCTGATGGTCTCCGAGGCGTTCCGGCACTCCAAGGCCATCGGTGGTTGGGGCGGCGCCGACAACGTTCTCCGGGCGGCGGGGTGCTCCCCGACGGCACCCGGTGTGGTGCTGGGGCCGACCTCCTCCGCGGTCCTGCGGGAGATCGGGGAACTGTTGAAGTCGCACCGGGTCTGGAACCGCTTCCCGGTTCCGGCCACGGGCTGAGGACGCCGGGCGGGAGGCGGGAGCCGCTTCCCGCCCGCACCGCGCACGAGGGCCGGGCCCGTCGGGAAGGACGGGCCCGGCCCGGTCGTGTGCGGGGAGGGACCCCGCGTCGGCTCAGCCGGTGGAGCAGGCCGTGCCGCCCAGGGTGAAGGCGGTCGGGTCGGCCGCTCCGGGGCCGGCGGTGCCCAGGAACCCGAAGCCGATCTCGGCGCCCGGTGCGAGGACGGCGTTCCAGGCGGCCGGCCGGGCCACCACGTCGCGTCCGCTCTGGGTCACCTCGGCGTTCCACGCCTGGGTGACCCGCTGGTTGTCGGCGAAGCTCCAGCGCAGCTCCCACGGGGAGATCGCCTCGTCCCCGGTGTTGCGGATCCGGATCTCGGCGGTGAACCCGTCGTTCCAGCGATGGGCGGTCCAGGTGACCGCGCAGGTCGCGTCGCCGCCGTTGTCACCGCCACCGTTGTCGTCACCGCCGCCGTTGTCGTCGCCGGAGCCGGAGGTGAGGTCGTCGGCCCAGGACGCCATCCAGGCCAGCGGGGCGTTCCAGTTGATGGTGACCTCGTTGGTCGCGTACGACTCGATGTGGTCGATGTAGCACATCGCCGGGGCGCACCCGGTCAGCAGCCGCTGGGCGATCGGGTCCTGCAGGGCGCTGTTGGGCCCGCCCGCCACCGAACCGGGGGCGGCGTACGGCAGGTTGGGGTTCAGCTGCCGGGCCCAGTGCCGGTGGTGCTGGTTCTGGGCGTACCGCTCTCCGTAGCCGGTGACGTAGGAGAGGTTGAGCGGGTTGCGGCCCAGCAGGTAGTCCCACCCGCCGAGGGCGGCGTCCCGGTAGGAGTCCTCACCGGTCAGGTCGTGGGCGGTGGCCAGGACGATCATGTTGTTGAGCACCTGGCTGTTGGAGCCCCAGACGTACGTGGCGTCGAACGGCAGGTCGTAGGCGGTGGCGGCGGAGTCGGCCGCGTACCGGTCGGCGGCCTCCAGCAGCAGCGCCCGGACCCGCGCCAGTTCGGCCTCGGAGAGGTCGTTGGGCACCACTGCGAGGTTGAGGGCGCCGAGCGCGGCCGTGTCGCCCCAGGAGAAACCGCCGCGCGGGTAGGTGGCGTCGAGGTCGCCGTGGATCGGGGAGTCCAGCACGGCGGTGCGGTACTCCTGCGCGCCGGTGGTGATGAACAGTTCGGCGGCCGCCCAGTAGAACTCGTCGGTGACGTTGTTGTCGCTGTAGGCACCACCACCCTGCCCGTCGTTGGGACTCGCGTAGCGGGCGGGGTTGGCCACGGCCGCGTCCCAGGCGGTCTCGGCGACCTCCAGGCAGCGGGCGGCGAAGGCCGCGTCGTACGGCTCGAAGAGACGCGCGCACTGGGCGGCGGAGGCGGCGAGGTTGAGGGTCGCGGCGGTGGACGGCGGTGCCAACTCGCGTATCTGCGGGTCCTGGTGGGGCAGCATCGGCATGCCGGTCCAGTTGCGGTCGTGCATCTTGTGGTGCGCCATGCCGGCCAGCGGCTCGCCCTCGGGCACCTGCATCCGCATCAGGAAGTCCATCTGCCAGCGCGCCTCGTCGAGGATGTCCGGCACGCCGTTGCCGCGCTCGGGCACCCGCAGCGCGCCGTCGCCCAGCGGCTCGTCGTTCGCGCCCTCCACGTGCAGGGTGCGCTCGAAGTTCGCCATCACCTGGGCGACCGAGATGCCACCGTTGACGACGTACTTGCCGTGGTCACCGGCGTCGTACCAGCCGCCGGTGACGTCCAGGGTGTAGTCGCACTGGCCGGGGCGACAGGGCACCGCGCCGTCCCCCCGGTTGGGGGCGACGTCCACGTGACCGGCGGGACGGGCGTATTCCTCGCCGACGAGATCGGCCCGGATCTCGATGCCGCTGCGGTTGTGGTAGAAGTACGCCAGCGCGTCCGAGCGCAGGTCGGAGTAGAGGTCGTCGCCGATCGAGAAGGGGATGCTCACCTCACCGTCCACCTCGACGGTGTAACCCTCCCCCGGCTCGTCCAACGCGGAGAAGCCGAAGCCGTGGACGTTCTGTCGCGAGGTGGGGTCCTCACCCAGCGGCACGGTGGTGCCGCTCGCGACGGTGTTGCCGTCGGCGTCGCGCACGGTGAACCCCAGCGCCCCGATCGCGTCGGTGACGACGGTGCCCCGCTTGGGCCCGTCGGTGAGGTAGCCGACCTGGTTGACCCGCACCGGCGAGCCGGTGTCGGGCTCGTAGGGCTGCTGTTCGGCGCCGCCGCGCAGGGAGACCCCGGACAGGCAGAAGGTGAAGGGCTGGTCGCTGCCACCGATCTGGTACGCGAGCTGGGCCGCGTCGTGGTCGGCGCCGGGGGTGAAGACGTGGGTGAAGGTCTCCGGCTCGGGACCGATGACGTCGACCGAGCCGAGTTCCTGCGTCCAGGGATCCACGGCCAGCTGCACGTTGGTGCGGCTGACGATCGGCACCGTGGACTCGGCGGTGAAGGTGAGGGCGTAGGTCTCGCCGGCGGTGAGCGGGAGACCGTCCTGGCCGACGATGGCGTCCCACGGTTCGACGGTGTCACCGGGGATGTCGACGCACATGCGCCCGTCGGCGGCGACCCCTTCGGTGTTGGGGGTCCACCACCAACCGGTGGTGCCGTCGGCGAAGTCGCCGTTGACGATCAGTTCGGGCCCGGCGGGCTCCTCGGGCTCGTCGGCGAGGGCCGGAACGGCGAGGGTTCCGCCGAGGAGGGCGACCGCGGCGGCGGTTCCGATCGCGCCTCGGCGCAGCCGGCGAGCGGCCCGGGAGGCCCCGGGCGCCGGCGGCGTGCCGGGCGGCGCGGGGTCGGCCGGGATCGGGGAGGGACGATGGGGCACGGCTCGGTCCTTCCGGAGGACGGACGGTGGGGGGTACCGGCCGGTTCCGAAGCGGGACGGACCCACTCCGGGCCCGGCCCGACGGGATCCGAAGCGAATCGCCATGGGAGCGCTCCCATGTCATCCTCGGGGCGTTGTTGATGTCCGGTCAACAATCGGGATCGCTCATTTTCCCCCGGAACCACCCGGGCGAGAGGCCGAGCCACTCGGCGGCGCCCCCGGTGGACCGAGGAGTGACGGGTTTGTCCCGGGACGTTCCCGGTTACCCGAAGAACATGGTTGACCAGGCACGGAACTTCTCGACACACGCCCACCGGCCGACCCC
>NZ_VKHT01000303.1 GCF_014141535.1 Streptomyces alkaliphilus
ACACAGTGGACGCGAGCACCTGAGGACAAGCCCTCGGCTTATTAGTACCGGTCAACTCCACCCCTCACAGGGCTTCCATCTCCGGCCTATCAACCCCGTCGTCTACAGGGAGCCTTACCCCATCAAAGTGGGTGGGATTCCTCATCTCGAAGCCGGCTTCCCGCTTAGATGCTTTCAGCGGTTATCCATCCCGAACGTAGCCAACCAGCCATGCCCTTGGCAGAACAACTGGCACACCAGAGGTTCGTCCGTCCCGGTCCTCTCGTACTGGGGACAGCCCTTCTCAAGAATCCAACGCGCACAGCGGATAGGGACCGAACTGTCTCACGACGTTCTAAACCCAGCTCGCGTACCGCTTTAATGGGCGAACAGCCCAACCCTTGGGACCGACTCCAGCCCCAGGATGCGACGAGCCGACATCGAGGTGCCAAACCATCCCGTCGATACGGACTCTTGGGGAAGATCAGCCTGTTATCCCCGGGGTACCTTTTATCCGTTGAGCGACGGCGCTTCCACAAGCCACCGCCGGATCACTAGTCCCGACTTTCGTCCCTGCTCGACCCGTCAGTCTCACAGTCAAGCTCCCTTGTGCACTTACACTCACCACCTGATGACCAACCAGGCTGAGGGAACCTTTGGGCGCCTCCGTTACCCTTTGGGAGGCAACCGCCCCAGTTAAACTACCCACCAGACACTGTCCCCGATCCGGATCACGGACCCGGGTTAGACATCCAGCACGACCAGAGTGGTATTTCAACAACGACTCCACACACACTGGCGTGCATGCTTCACAGTCTCCCACCTATCCTACACAAGCCGAACCGAACACCAATATCAAGCTGTAGTAAAGGTCCCGGGGTCTTTCCGTCCTGCTGCGCGAAACGAGCATCTTTACTCGTAGTGCAATTTCACCGGGCCTATGGTTGAGACAGTCGAGAAGTCGTTACGCCATTCGTGCAGGTCGGAACTTACCCGACAAGGAATTTCGCTACCTTAGGATGGTTATAGTTACCACCGCCGTTTACTGGCGCTTAAGTTCTCGGCTTCGCCCCAAAAGAGCTAACCGGTCCCCTTAACGTTCCAGCACCGGGCAGGCGTCAGTCCGTATACATCGCCTTACAGCTTCGCACGGACCTGTGTTTTTAGTAAACAGTCGCTTCTCGCTGGTCTCTGCGGCCACCCCCAGCTCAGGCAGCACGTGCCATCACCGGAAGCGGCCCCCCTTCTCCCGAAGTTACGGGGGCATTTTGCCGAGTTCCTTAACCATAGTTCACCCGAACGCCTCGGTATTCTCTACCAGACCACCTGAGTCGGTTTGGGGTACGGGCCGCCACGGAACATCGCTAGAGGCTTTTCTCGACAGCATAGGATCATCCACTTCACCACAATCGGCTCGGCATCAGGTCTCAGACTTGTATGCGGGACGGATTTGCCTACCCCGCGTCCTACACCCTTACCCCGGGACAACCACCGCCCGGGCTGGACTACCTTCCTGCGTCACCCCATCACTCACCTACTACCCCCTCGGGCCACCGGCTCCACCACACCCACCACCCGAAGGCGATGGGGGGCTTCACGGGCTTAGCATCAGGAGATTCGGCGCTTGCGCTCCGCAACGGGTACCGGAATATCAACCGGTTATCCATCGACTACGCCTGTCGGCCTCGCCTTAGGCCCCGACTTACCCTGGGCAGATCAGCTTGACCCAGGAACCCTTGGTCAATCGGCGCACCAGTTTCCCACTGGTGTATCGCTACTCATGCCTGCATTCTCACTCGTGAACCGTCCACAACTGCCTAACGGCGCTGCTTCACCCGGCACACGACGCTCCCCTACCCATCGACACACCCGTTGGGGCTTCACATGTCGACGACACGACTTCGGCGGTGTACTTGAGCCCCGCTACATTGTCGGCGCGGAATCACTAGACCAGTGAGCTATTACGCACTCTTTCAAGGATGGCTGCTTCTAAGCCAACCTCCTGGTTGTCTCTGCGACTCCACATCCTTTCCCACTTAGCACACGCTTGGGGGCCTTAGTCGATGCTCTGGGCTGTTTCCCTCTCGACCATGGAGCTTATCCCCCACAGTCTCACTGCCGCGCTCTCACTTACCGGCATTCGGAGTTTGGCTAAGGTCAGTAACCCGGTAGGGCCCATCGCCTATCCAGTGCTCTACCTCCGGCAAGAAACACACGACGCTGCACCTAAATGCATTTCGGGGAGAACCAGCTATCACGGAGTTTGATTGGCCTTTCACCCCTAACCACAGGTCATCCCCCAGGTTTTCAACCCTGGTGGGTTCGGGCCTCCACGACCTCTTACAGCCGCTTCACCCTGCCCATGGCTAGATCACTCCGCTTCGGGTCTTGAGCGTGCTACTCAAACGCCCTGTTCGGACTCGCTTTCGCTACGGCTCCCCCACACGGGTTAACCTCGCAACACACCGCAAACTCGCAGGCTCATTCTTCAAAAGGCACGCAGTCACGACACAACAAGCAAGCTTGCTGTGCGACGCTCCCACGGCTTGTAGGCACACGGTTTCAGGTACTATTTCACTCCGCTCCCGCGGTACTTTTCACCATTCCCTCACGGTACTATCCGCTATCGGTCACCAGGGAATATTTAGGCTTGACGGGTGGTCCCGCCGGATTCACACGGGATTTCTCGGGCCCCGTGCTACTTGGGTGGTGAACAAGCAAGCCACATGAATTTCGGCTACGGGGGTCTTACCCTCTGCGCCGGGCCTTTCGCATGCCCTTCGCCTATCCACGCGGTTTATAACTCGCCCAGCCGCCGGCAGACGACTGAAGTCCACTCCCACAACCCCGCACATGCAACCCCTGCCGGGTATCACACACATACGGTTTGGCCTCATCCGGTTTCGCTCGCCACTACTCCCGGAATCACGGTTGTCTTCTCTTCCTGCGGGTACTGAGATGTTTCACTTCCCCGCGTTCCCTCCACACACCCTATACATTCAGGTGCGGGTGACAGCCCATGACGACTGCCGGGTTTCCCCATTCGGACACCCCCGGATCACAGCTCGGTTGACAACTCCCCGGGGTCTATCGCGGCCTCCCACGTCCTTCATCGGTTCCTGGTGCCAAGGCATCCACCGTGCGCCCTTAACAACTTGGCCACAGATGCTCGCGTCCACTGTGCAGTTCTCAAACAACAACCAACCACCCGACGGAAAACCAACGGACAACCCGTCGATCCCCACCGGGGCCGGCAACCGAAGACACGAACCGACAACGGCCGCACCCTCAGACACCCAACAGCGCGCCCGAACCACACCCCTCGACCGTGATCGTCTTTCCACACCGAACCGTCCGAAGACAACCCGGCAGTACCGAACGACCACCCCGAGGAGGCGATCCGAATAGTCAACGTTCCACCCATGAGCAGACCACCGTCGAACACTCGCCGACTGAAGTGGCCCCCCTGTCCCCGGCGAACCGGGGAGGAGATGCTCCTTAGAAAGGAGGTGATCCAGCCGCACCTTCCGGTACGGCTACCTTGTTACGACTTCGTCCCAATCGCCAGTCCCACCTTCGACGGCTCCCTCCCACAAGGGGTTGGGCCACCGGCTTCGGGTGTTACCGACTTTCGTGACGTGACGGGCGGTGTGTACAAGGCCCGGGAACGTATTCACCGCAGCAATGCTGATCTGCGATTACTAGCGACTCCGACTTCATGGGGTCGAGTTGCAGACCCCAATCCGAACTGAGACCGGCTTTTTGAGATTCGCTCCGCCTCACGACATCGCAGCTCATTGTACCGGCCATTGTAGCACGTGTGCAGCCCAAGACATAAGGGGCATGATGACTTGACGTCGTCCCCACCTTCCTCCGAGTTGACCCCGGCAGTTTCCCGTGAGTCCCCAACCGGCCGAAACCGTTGCTGGCAACACAGGACAAGGGTTGCGCTCGTTGCGGGACTTAACCCAACATCTCACGACACGAGCTGACGACAGCCATGCACCACCTGTACACCGACCACAAGGGGGACCGTGTCTCCACGGTTTTCCGGTGTATGTCAAGCCTTGGTAAGGTTCTTCGCGTTGCGTCGAATTAAGCCACATGCTCCGCCGCTTGTGCGGGCCCCCGTCAATTCCTTTGAGTTTTAGCCTTGCGGCCGTACTCCCCAGGCGGGGAACTTAATGCGTTAGCTGCGGCACGGACGACGTGGAATGTCGCCCACACCTAGTTCCCACCGTTTACGGCGTGGACTACCAGGGTATCTAATCCTGTTCGCTCCCCACGCTTTCGCTCCTCAGCGTCAGTATCGGCCCAGAGATCCGCCTTCGCCACCGGTGTTCCTCCTGATATCTGCGCATTTCACCGCTACACCAGGAATTCCGATCTCCCCTACCGAACTCCAGCCTGCCCGTATCGACTGCAGACCCGGGGTTGAGCCCCGGGCTTTCACAACCGACGCAACAGGCCGCCTACGAGCTCTTTACGCCCAATAATTCCGGACAACGCTCGCACCCTACGTATTACCGCGGCTGCTGGCACGTAGTTAGCCGGTGCTTCTTCTGCAGGTACCGTCACTCTCGCTTCTTCCCTGCTGAAAGAGGTTTACAACCCGAAGGCCGTCATCCCTCACGCGGCGTCGCTGCATCAGGCTTTCGCCCATTGTGCAATATTCCCCACTGCTGCCTCCCGTAGGAGTCTGGGCCGTGTCTCAGTCCCAGTGTGGCCGGTCGCCCTCTCAGGCCGGCTACCCGTCGTCGCCTTGGTGGGCCACTACCCCACCAACAAGCTGATAGGCCGCGGGCTCATCCTGCACCGCCGGAGCTTTCCACCACCCCCCATGCGGAGGGCGGTGAGTATCCGGTATTAGACCCCGTTTCCAGGGCTTGTCCCGAAGTGCAGGGCAGATTGCCCACGTGTTACTCACCCGTTCGCCACTAATCCCCTCCCGAAGGAGGTTCATCGTTCGACTTGCATGTGTTAAGCACGCCGCCAGCGTTCGTCCTGAGCCAGGATCAAACTCTCCGTGAATGCCTTCTACAGCTCACGGGAGCGGCACCACCCGGAAGGAATGTCCCGAGCGGCGCACAGCGTCCTCGCTGTGTATTTCTTCAAAGGAACCTCGACCATCCGAGACCACCCCCGAAAGAGGGCGACCCGCATGGACGGGGTATCAACATATCTGGCGTTGACTTTTGGCACGCTGTTGAGTTCTCAAGGAACGGACGCTTCCTTCGGAACTTCCCCCACCATTCGGCGGGTTCGTCCTCCGGGCGCTTCCCTTCGGTGTTTCC
>NZ_VKHT01000304.1 GCF_014141535.1 Streptomyces alkaliphilus
CGGGAGCGTCAGCGGGAGATCGCCGACGCGCTGGATGCCAAGGTGCGTGCCGAGCGCGAAGCGGCGGCTCTGCGGGCGTGTGGTGAGCGCTTATCGGGCACGCAACGGGCACGCGGGCGGTGATGGGTCCCGACAACGCAGAAGGCCCGGGTCGTTGACCTGGGCCTTTGTGCCGGAGCGGGCGACGAGAATCGAACTCGCGCTCTGAGCTTGGGAAGCTCATGTTCTACCATTAAACTACGCCCGCGAGGGGAGGCCGGAAGGGCTTCCCGTCGGTGTAGAGAATACCTCATCGCGCCCGTCGGGTGCAGCGATGGGCTCGGGTGTGACGGTCCGGTTTCGGTCGGAGCGCCGCTGCCGGGGGTGGTCCCTCCGATCCCCTACCGTATGGACGGTCGTCCAGAGCAGGGGAGTACGTCGTCTTGCAGACCACTGTCGTCCGCTGTGCCGAAGGGCACGTGTTCAGCACTCCGGCTTTCCCGATGCAGCAGTTGAATCCCGAGCGTTTGGGTCCCGCCCGGTTGCTCCGCTGTCCGCGCTGTGCGCGGTTGCGCAGCGCCGTGCCGGTGATCGGCGCGGAGGCGGCTGTCGGCGCGAGAGGGGCTGTCGTCGGGAGCGCGTGAGCGTTCGGAGGCTTGAAGGGGCGGGGCCCGGGTCGCGGTGGCGGCACGGGCCCCGTGCCGTGTCCGGTGTGGCCCGGGGCCGACTCCGCGCGAGCCGGTCCCAACCCCGCCCGGAGGCCGTGGTGTCCGGTGTCCGGGGATCCTGGCGGGCACCCGGCACCCGGCACCCGGCACCCGGGACCCGTGAGCCGGAGCAGGCCGGGAGGGACCGGGTCGCCCCGGTCGTGGGCGGAGGGCCGTTGCGGCGTTGCGGCGCCCCCGTTCGGCGGCTCAGATGGTGGTGCGGTGGAAGTCGATGTAGGAGCGCGAGGCTGTGGGGCCGCGCTGGTTCTGGTAGCGCGATCCGCGTGCGCCGGCGCCGTAGGGGCGCTCGGCCGGTGAGGTGAGCCGGAACAGGCAGAGTTGGCCGATCTTCATCCCCGGCCAGAGCTTGATGGGCAGGGTCGCGACGTTGGACAGTTCCAGCGTGACGTGGCCGCGGAAGCCGGGGTCGATGAAGCCCGCCGTCGAGTGGGTGAGCAGCCCCAGCCGGCCCAGCGAACTCTTGCCCTCCAGCCGGGAGGCGATGTCCTCGG
Organism: Streptomyces alkaliphilus; assembly: GCF_014141535.1. GTDB lineage: Bacteria > Actinomycetota > Actinomycetes > Streptomycetales > Streptomycetaceae > Streptomyces > Streptomyces alkaliphilus. The sequence continues at coordinate 1,199 of NZ_VKHT01000304.1, forward strand.
GCAGGCCGATCAGTTCGTAGGTGGAGGCGAGGACGAACTCGCCGGGGTGCAGGATGAACGGTTCGTCGCCGACCGGTTCGATCGTGCGGGTCAGGTCGGGCTGTTCGACCGCCGGGTCGATGTGCGGGTAGCGGTGGTTCTCGAAGACCCGGAAGTAGCGGTCCAGGCGGACGTCGATGCTGGACGGCTGGACCATCTCCGGGTCGTAGGGGTCGATGGTGACCCGACCGGTCTCGATCTCCGCCCGGATGTCCTTGTCCGATAGCAACACCCCCGCAGGTTATCGCTGCGGGGGTGCGGTGCGTGCACCGGGGTTCCGGCGCGGGGTGGTCAGAGGGTGCCCAGCTTCACCAGCATGAGGATGGCGATCAACTGGATGGCCGAGGCGCCCAGGGCGCGCGGCCAGGGCAGTTCGTGGGAGCGGCTGACCATCAGGGTCAGCAGGAATCCCGCGTACAGCCAGGTGATCCAGCCGACGATCTGCACGATGATGTCGGCTCCGCCGAGGAAGACGGCGAGGCCGAGACGGGGGACGTCGGTCATCGTCATGATCAGCATGGCGAGGCCGGCGGTGGGTGCCCAGTGGCCGTTGCCGCCCAGTTGGCGGGCGAGGGTGTGGGTGACGGTGCTCAGCAGCAGGGCGCCGATGACCATGGCGACCCCGGTGACCAGCAGGTAAGGGATGAGGTTGGAGAGGGTGGCCGCGAGGATCGAGTCCCGGGCGCTGTCCAGGCCGAAGACGGCCACCAGGCCGTAGAGGAAGGTGACGATCAGCGCGGGTCCCCACACGGCGTGGTCGCGCATGTGCCAGAAGGTGGGGTCGGGGCGCAGGACCAGCCCTCGCAGCAGCTCCTTCCAGCCCAGCGGCGGCGGGCCCGGCTCGACGGGGCCGTGGTCCTCGTACGGTTCGTGGTCGGGATCGCGGTCGTCGGGGGCGCCGTACCCGGGGCCGCCCGGTCCGGGGCCGCCGTACCCGGGGCCGCCGTGCCCCTGGCCGCCGTGTTCGGGAGCGCCGTACCCGTGGCCGGAATACCGGTCGCCCCCGTGGCCGCCGCCCTGCTGCGGCGGGTAGCCGTGGCCGCCGCTCCGGGACCCGGGGAAGCCGGGCATCGGTTGGGTGTCGCCGTGTTCGCGTCGGCCGCCGTGGTCACGGGCGTCGCGGTGTCTCCTGTCTCCTGCCACGCCTATGAACCTACCTTCTGTCCGTCGGGTCGGCCGCCGGAACCCGCCCGGGCGGGAGCGGGTTCGATGTGTCGGTGGTGTTCTTCGGCCGGCGGGCGGGCGCCCGGGGTGCGTCGGGGGCGCATGACGCCGGTCGAGGTGGTGCGGGGCGCCCGGGAGCCCCGGCGCGCCCGGGGAAGCCGGAGCACCGGGGGCCCCGGAACGCACCCGGGGTGTGGGCGGACCGGTGTTCCGGTGCGTCCACACCCCGGGGGTGTCGGCCGGGAGCGGGCCCGACCCCGTTCTCAGACGGTCGGCTGCGGCTCGGGCTCGCTCCCGCTCTCCGCGCCGCCCGTCGGCTCGGCCGGGGTCTTCACCGACTCCAGCAGCAGCTGGGCCACGTCGACGACCTGGATCTCCTCGCGGGCCTCGCCGTCGTTCTTCTTGGCGTTGACCGAGTCGGTCAGCATGACCAGGCAGAACGGGCAGGCGGTGGAGACGATGTCCGGGTTGAGCGCCAGCGCCTCGTCCACCCGCTCGGTGTTGACGCGCTTGCCGATGCGCTCCTCCATCCACATCCGGGCGCCGCCGGCGCCGCAGCAGAAGCCGCGCTCCTTGTGGCGGTGCATCTCCTCGTTGCGCAGGCCCGGGACCCTCCCGATGATCTCGCGCGGCGGGGTGTAGACCTTGTTGTGCCGCCCCAGGTAGCAGGGGTCGTGGTAGGTGATCAGGCCCTCGACGGGGGTGACCGGGATCAGTCGGCCCTCGTCGATGAGGTGCTGGAGCAGTTGGGTGTGGTGGATGACCTCGTAGTGGCCGCCGAGCTGCGGGTACTCGTTGGCCAGGGTGTTGAAGCAGTGCGGGCAGGTGGCGACGATCCGCTTCTTCGCCTTCTCGACGGTCACGCCCTCCTCGGCGTCCTCGCCGAAGGCGGCGTTGAGGCTTTCGACGTTCTGCTGTCCGAGCTGCTGGAAGAGGAACTCGTTGCCCAGTCGGCGGGCGGAGTCACCGGTGCAGGACTCCTCGCCGCCCATGATGGCGAAGGAGACGCCGGCGGTGTGCAGGAGCTCCGCGAAGGCCTTGGTGGTCTTCTTGGCACGGTCCTCCAGGGCGCCGGCGCAGCCGACCCAGTAGAGGTAGTCCACCTCGGTGAGGTCCTCGACGTCCTTCCCGACGACCGGGACGGGGAAGTCGACCTCCTTGGTCCACTCCAGGCGCTTCTTCTTGGCCAGGCCCCAGGGGTTGCCCTTGCGCTCGAGGTTCTTGAGCATCGTGCCGGCCTCGGAGGGGAACGCCGACTCGATCATCACCTGGTAGCGGCGCATGTCCATGATGTGGTCGACGTGCTCGATGTCGACCGGGCACTGCTCGACGCAGGCGCCGCAGGTGGTGCAGGACCACAGGACGTCGGGGTCGATGACGCCGTTCTCCTCGGCGGTGCCCACCAGGGGGCGGCGCGCCTCGGCGAGGGCGTCGGCGGGGACGTTCGCCAGCTGCTCCTCGCTCGCCCGCTCCTTGCCCTCGGCGTCGGTGGAGCCGCCGGCCAGCAGGTAGGGGGCCTTGGCGTGCGCGTGGTCGCGCAGCGACATGATGAGCAGCTTGGGGGAGAGGGGCTTGCCGGTGTTCCAGGCGGGGCACTGGGACTGGCAGCGACCGCACTCGGTGCAGGTGGAGAAGTCCAGCAGGCCCTTCCAGGAGAACTCCTCGACCTTGGAGACGCCGAAGGTGGGCTCCTCCTCGCGCTCCTCCTCGAAGACGGTCTCGAAGTCGACCGGCTTGCCGTCGACCATGATCGGCTGGAGCTCGCCCAGGGCGGTGCCGCCGCGGGCGTCGCGCTTGAACCAGATGTTGGGGAAGGCCAGGAAGCGGTGCCAGGCGATGCCCATGGAGAGGTTCAGGCTGACCGTGATCGCCCAGACCATCGTCACGCCGAGCTTGATCATCGCGGCGAGGTAGACGAGGTTCTGGAGGGTGGCGGTCTCCAGGCCGCTGAAGGCCAGGATCAGCGGATAGGTGACGAAGAAGGCCGGGGTGTAGGAGTCCACGCCCTGCAGGGCGCCCTCGAGGCCGCGCAGCACGAGGATGGCGGCGCCGATGGCGAGGATCACGTACTCGACGAAGTACGCCTGCCAGGCGGTGGAGCCGGCGAAGCGGGACTTGCGGCCGGGCTTGGAGGGCAGGTTCAGCTGCCGGATGACGATGAGGGTCAGGATGCCCAGGGTCGTCATGGCGGCGATGAACTCGATGTACATCTCATAGGGCACGAACGAGCCGAGGACCGGCAGCAGCCAGTCGGCCCGGAAGAGCTGCCCGTACGCCTGGACGATGGTCAGGCCCAGGGTGAGGAAGCCGATGGCGACGAACCAGTGGGCGACGCCGACCACGGCCCAGCGGTTCATGCGGGTGTGGCCGAGGAACTCCCGGGCGAGGGTGAGGGTCCGCTGTCCCGGTTGATCGGTGCGCAGGCCGGCGGGCACGGGTTGGCCGAGCCGCATGAAGCGGACGAGGTGCACGGCGGCGCGGGCGATCAGGGCAACGGCGACCGCGGTCAGGACCAGCGATACGACGATCGCGACGAGTTGCATGGCAACGGCTCCTCGAACCGGCGAGACATCGGTGAGTGGGCGGACGGGCGAGTGGGCGGATGGGCCGGGGAGCCGGCGGCCGTGAGGGTGCGGGCCGCGCGGACCCCGGGCTCGGAGTCCTTCCCCGGAACGAGCTTACTAAGCGGTAACTTAACGGGCTTGGTCCGAGGGTACCGGGGCGACGGCCCGGGGCGCAGGGGGAGCGCCGGTGATATGCGTCGCTCGGCGGTCACGAGCGGTCCGGGTGGTCCTTCGAGGGGGCCCGTGGGGCCCGTGGGGTGATTGTGACGGACTCGGGGATTTCGGCGGAGATTCGGCGGAGAGGGGC
>NZ_VKHT01000305.1 GCF_014141535.1 Streptomyces alkaliphilus
CGCCGACACCGCACGGCCCCGTCGGGCACCCGGGAACGTCACGAAACGGAGCGGCTCCCGGGAGGGGCCGTTTTCTCCAGGGGGGAGAGAACCCGATGATCAAGCGCGCCCGGGCCCGGCACGACTTCACCGAGTCGTGCCGGGAACGATTGGAACGGGTCGGGTTCGAGCGGATCGAGGCAGCCTCGCCGAGCATCAGTCGTCCTCACCACTGCCTGACCCGGTCGGCACCGGGACGGCGGGGCGTCACCCACCGCTCACCTTCCGGGGGAAGCCGTCGGGGTCGGCGAGGTGTACGGACCTCCCGCCATCGATCTCCCGACCACCCGCGGCCCCACTTCCACGAACCGATACGACGAGGAGCCGAAAGGAGAAGCCGAAGGTCTTCGGTGCCCTCCGGACCAATTCCTTCGGCACCGCCGTACAAGGGTTCGCGTGATCCGTACACCCGCGGCACGGCGCACCCGAACGAGAGAAACGCCTCCCGGGGGAAATCAGTGGGTCGCCCGGTCCCCGGGGAAACAACAACCCCATCGACCCGCCCGGGCGTTTTCCGTTTCACATCCCCGGCCGATAATCCCCCTTGTTGCTTTCCCGAATCATCTGAATACTCACACGATGTGTCGAGAGGTGGGAAATCACAAGCTTTTCGTGCCCTCGTCATCCGGATCACCCGTTCCCGAGCGTGACCCGCTCGCCCCCACAGGAGGACGTGTGAGAAACACCCGCGCCCACACGGCGACCGACGATCACGGCGTACGAGGACACCACCGAAACCGCTTCGGACGCCTCGCCGCCCCGGCTCTCGCCCTCGCCTCGGCCCTGGTCCTCGCCCTCGCCCCACCGGCTCCGGCAGCCGCCGAACCGGAGACCGGCGAAATCACCCTCGCCCGGCTCCACTCCGTGGCCGAGGCCGTGGCGACGACGAACGTCGGCGGCACCGCCTGGACGGTGGACCAGGAGAACGGCACCGTCACGGTGGTGATCGACGAGACCGTCTCCGACAAGGAACTGCGGCGAATCGTGCGCGAGGCCGGAGCCGATGCCGACGCGCTGGAGGTCGAGAGGATCTCCGGCACCCTCTCGCCCCTGCTGCGCGGCGGCCAGCCCATCTACGCGAGTGGCGGGGGGCAGTGCACCCTGGGCTTCAACGTCCAGGGAGGCACCTATGCGTTGACCGCCGGTCACTGCACCGGCGGTTACCCGGCCTGGTACAGGGACTTCGCCCGGACCTCCTACCTCGGCCCCACTGCCGTCTCGAACTACCCCGGCGCCGACCACGGTTACATCTCCCTCAGTGGCGGCCAAAAGGAAAATCCCAGCCAGGTCGTCTGCGATGGGAGGATCATCGACATCGTCGGCTGGACCCACGCCTACATCGGGATGCCCGTGACCCGGGCCGGCAGGGTCACCGGCTGCCGGTCGGGCTCGGTCACCGGCCTCAACTTCACCGTGAACTACGGTGGCGGCAATGTCGTGTACAACATGATCCGCACCAACATCTGCGCGGAGCCCGGGGACAGCGGCGCCCCACTGTGGACCGAGACCCCCGACGGGGCCCTCGCGGTCGGCATCCTCTCCGGCGGCTCCGGCAACTGCACCTTCGGCGGCACCACCTTCTACGAGCCCATCTCCCGGGCCCTGGGTCAATACGGCTTCACCATCCCCTGATCGTCCCCCGCTCGCTCCTCGGGCGAGCGGCTCTGAAGAGGTGACCCCCTCCGGCCCCGGAGCCGTGACCGGCTTTTCCGGAGCCGGAGGGATCATCATCGAAAACGGGAGCGGTGGCGGTTCGACCCGTTCGCCCCGGGCGACGCGTGGGCGTGCCGGAGGGTTTCCACCGTGGCTTCACCGACGATCGTCACGGACTTCGAGTCGCCGATCCACACCGGGCGCGAAGCCGGGGACGAGGGCTGGGAATCGGTCCGCGTCCTGGCGTTGTTCGTACCCGGGGAAGCCGACTCCCCCGAGATCACCGGCGCGGACGGGGCGCCCCCGTCAGGCACCGGAACCGGCCGAGCGCAGGATCACATCCCGCCGTGTCTTCTCGGCGACGGCGAACACCGTCGTGTTGCCCGGCAGACCGGGGACGAAGTCCACCTCACCGGTGGGATCGGTGATCCCACCGTCGCGGATCTCGGCGACGTGCTCGACCACCATCGCGTTCTCGCCGCACAGCAGGGCGGTCCACCGGTCCTCCTCCGATTCGCCGGTGGCGCTCACGAATGAGTACGGCCCCTCCGGATACCGTTCCCGCTCGTCCCCGCCGCCCCCGCCGGAGGCGGGGGCGGGGGCGGAGAACAGGCTGAGCCTCGCCTCCGAGGGAGCCGCGTCGGGAACGACCGCGAAACCGCACGAGCCGCCTCCGGTGAAGAAGAGGAACACCTCCTCCCCCACCCGGACGGTCGCCAGGACACGACCCCCGCTCTCGGCGAGGACCCCTTCCGCCGCCGCCGACTCCGCGCCGAGGACCTCCACCGCCGCCAACTCCCCCAACGGCTCCGGCCGCTCCGCCTCCGCCATGTCCCGCCCCCCGTGCAGGCCGCACAGGCGAGGAGAAAAGCCGGCGCGACTGCCGAACCCACCCTGTTGGTCCCCATCGCACCACGGTACTCGCCGCCGGAAGGCCTCCGGCGCGCTTCGCACATCGACCATGGGACGCCGACGCCCCGCGCATCCAGTACCGGCCGGTGACGATCCGTCACGCTTCGATCCGGGCCGCTCCCCGAACACCCCGGGTCCCTCGTCCCGGATCGGACGCACCGGCAGCCGGGGCGGTTCTCAGTCCCATGCGTTGAAGAGCAGGCCGCCGAGTGTGGTGGTCCCGGGGAAACGGCAGGCACTTCGTTCCACCCGCGAAAGACCGGAGGTGTCCATCTCCTCCAGGGGCGTGCTCAGCAGCTGCCGGTCGAGAACCTCGAACCCCGCCCACGAGAACGCCCGGGCCCACCCCGGCGGCTCGATGAAGTCGGTGTCGTGCCACGGCCCGCGCTCCTCGACGAAGACGACCCGGGGGTGATGGACATGGCACAGCACGATGCTCTCCTCCCGGCGGCTCAGGATCGACGCGGTGTGGAACGTGCGGGGATATGCCTGTTCCTCGAACTCTCCCACCCTGCCCGCCGCGAGGCGCGCGGCGTCGTACAGGCCTGTGCGGAAAAGACGAAGATCGGTTTCGGGGAGGGGGCCGTCCTCCGGCCGGAAGAACCCCGTGGCCCCTCGCCGCAGGACGAACGCCGTTTCCCCGTGGTCACGCATATCGACACCCTGCTCGCTCCCCGACAGTCCCGCCGGCGAATTACCGGCGGGGACCGGTGGGGAACCGGTACCCATCCCAAAGACCGACCAGAGCCGGGCCGGCGCGCCGGGAGGCGGCGGGACGCACCGCCTCCCGACCCCCTCCGCGTCCGGCCGGCCATCGCCGGAGAAGGCTCAGCCCCTCGCCGGGGAGACCCGGTGGTCGGGGTCGTCGAGCCACACGGTGTGCGAACCGTCCGCCGAGACAGTGAGGCCGAAGCGGTCGAAGCCGGGACGGCCCCGTTCGTCCCACCACCGCCACGCGCTCTCCAGCTCGTCCCACAACCGTCGCGGACCGTGCCGCACGACGGAGTACGAGGAGGCGGGCCCCTCGTACCCGATCACGGCCCGGCTCGTGGCGCCGGTGTCGTACAGCCACAGCCGGTAGGTCCCGGCGCCCGTCCACTCGACGCGGCAGAACAGGTCCGGCACCCGGACGCCGATGACGAACATGTGGAGCCAGTCCCCCACGTCCTCCGGTGAGAGCGCGGTCGTGCTCCGTTCCCCCTCTTCGGGGGAGTCGGGGAAGGCGTCGGGAGGCGACAGGTTCCGTCGCTGATCCCGCAGCCGCATGAACGCCGAGGATCCGACGAAGTGCCCGGAGGCCGAGCCGTCCCCGGCCGCCGTGAGCCGGACGACCGCCTCGCCCCCGTACGTCGGCCCCCACGGGGCGACGATCACCCCGCCCGGTCGGCTCTGGCGCAGCCAGGCCGGCGGCACCCGGCCGACCGAGCACGTGGCGATCACCCGGTCGTACGGGGCCTCGGTCGGGTACCCCTCCGCGCCGTCCCCGACGACCGTGGTCGGGGTGTGCCCGGCGGCGTGGAGACGCCGCCGGGCCTCCACGGCGATCTCCTCGTCCACCTCGACGGTCACCACGTTGTCGGAGCCGAGGCGGGCGGAGAGCAGCGCGGCGTTCCATCCCGTCCCCGTCCCGATCTCCAACACCCTGTGTCCGTCCAGCGGTTCGAGGGCGGTCAACATGGTGAACACCATGGTCGGCATCGAGTTCGAGCAGGAGGGGACACGGCCCTTCCCGGAGCCGGTGTGAGTGCCGTCGTCCCACTGGGTGGTGAGAGGGACGTCCCGGTGGACGGCCTCCCACCACACCTCGGGCTCCTCGCTCCTGATCACGCGCCGGCTCGGCCGGTTCATCCCCGACCGCCCCGGCCAGATGACGTCGGGCACGAAGAGGTGCCGGGGAACGGCGTCGTATACGGGGACCCACGCCGGGGTCAGTGCCCCCGTGTCGATGAGGGCGGAGGCCAACCGCCCGGGACCGGCCTCCGTGTCGTGCGTCGTCTCCACGGCTCAGCGACCGTCCGCCGGACCCTGGCCGTCGTTGGTGTTTCCGCCCTCGTCGGAACCTCCGCCACCGTGCTTGTTGCCGCTGTCGCTGTCGTCCTGCGGGTTGCCGTCGGTCATGGGAGGCATGGGGGTGATCGGGTACGGGTTCATCTCGGGATCCTCGCTCTGTTCCTATTGGTGTTCGTGGTGCGGGGTGATCGGCCCGGGGGTGGCGACCGAGTGGAACGGCCTCGGGGACCGGTCACCGGACGGCGACCCGGGCGGCCGTGGGCACGAAGCCGACGGTGGGGGCCGGCAGGTGTGCCACCCGGTCGAGGAGCGCGGTTCGCAGGCACCCGACCGTCGAAGAGGGCCGCCCGTGACTGGGCACGGCATGGCCGGGACCGGGCCGTTCCCCGGTTCCGGCCCCGGCCGGGAGGCGGTGCCGGTGATCGGTCCGGGAGGGGGTCGGCCATCGGGAACGGGAGTCGAGCGCGTACGGCGCCCGGAGACGGTGCGCGCCCTCACCCATCGCGGTCGCCCGCCCCGGCGCCGAGGGTGTGGTGCGCGGCGGAGACCGGGGGCGCCGACTCCGGTGGACGAATGTCCTCCGGCCGCGCGTCCCATTCCCGCCCGCCGCCCTCCGGCCGAAGCTGCACGTACGGCCC
>NZ_VKHT01000306.1 GCF_014141535.1 Streptomyces alkaliphilus
GGGGTGGTTCGGATCAGGGGGTCGGCGGGGTGCCGGTGTCGGCGCGCGCGGTGGCGCTGCCCCGGGCGGTGAGGGTGTTGAAGAGCACGCCCGCGAAGACCGGCCGGTAGGTCACCACGATCTCCACGCCCACCTCGTCGGGCGGATACGCGGTGCAGTCGTGTCCGGTGACGGAGGCACTGCTCAGGCTCACCTCGCCGACGAACTCGGCGACCCGGGCCGGACAGTTGTCGAAGTTGATGCCGACCGTGCCGCCGGCCCGCAGCGTCTCCTCGTCCAGGTCCTGGGCGGCGTAGCGGGCGGCCTGCTCGGCGATGTCCATGGCCCGTTCCCGCTGGGCGATGGCCATGCCACCGTCGACGATGAAGGCGGCCAGGCCGAGGACGACGACGGCGAAGAAGACCGCGATGATCGCGCCCGAGCCCCGGTCGGCGCGATCGCCCCGGGCGGCCCGGTCGGATCCGGTGGTGTCCGGGGCGCCCTCGCGGTGGAGGGTCGGCGCGTCGTCGCGCGCGTGCCGCCGACGGATGCTCATCCGGACCTCCGGTAGGGGTCGATGGGCGAGGCGGAGGTGCTGGAGACGGTGGTGGTGACGGGCAGTCCGAGCATCGCCAACGCACGCACCCGGCAGCTGACCTCCACCGTGTAGAGCGAGCCCGGTTCGTGACCCGAGCCGGTCGAGCGCACCTGCACGCTGCCGGACACACAGACGTTCCGCAGTTGGTCACCGACCACCGAGGTGGAGGCGGCCCTCGCCTCGCCCGCGGTGCGTTCCAGCGAACCGGCCCGGGCGGCGTCGCGCGCCGCGCCGTCCACGGCGTTGCGCCCCGAGACCATCTGGCCCAGGCCGGCGAGCACCAGGACGAAGGTGATGATCAGTGGTGCGAGCAGCACCATCTCCACAGCCGTGACCCCCCGGTCGTCCCACCGCCGGACCGACCGGTCCACCGGCTCACCGCCGGGCGCCTCCGGCGCGTTCCCCCGTGGCACGGTTCACCCCCCGTCCGGCACGAAACGTTCCACCGGCCCCTCGGAGACCGCGGTCACCTGCAGGGACATGCCGGGCATGATCGTCGGCACGTTCCCGGTGACCGTCACCCGGACCGTGTACTCGGCCGGACGCCGCACATCGACCACCGGACGGCCGTCGAACAGGCCGCGACCGAGCTGGTCGATGTAGTCGTGGGACTTCTCCGAGGCGGAGCCCGCCCAGGTGCCGGGATTGGCGTCGGCCTCGGCCCGGGCGGTGCGCGCCCCCGCCTGCGCGGCGGCCTTCGCCACGTGCTCGGCGAAGGAGTAGAGGGCGAACTGCACGGCCGCGAAGATCATGAAGAACATGATCGGGGTGAGCACCACGAACTCGATCGCGGACGCCCCCCGGTCGTTCCCGGCACGCCCGAGGACCCCGCCCCGGTCCGTGCCGGGGCCCAGCCTGCGCCGCGCCCCGGCGACCACCCTCTCGACTCCGCGCACGATCGGATCAGCAGTTCTGGGTGTCCTGGACGCCCGCGATGCAGTCGCTGACGTCACTCGCGCGGCCCTGCAGGGCGGACATGATGATCCGGCCGATGCCGGCCACCAGGCCCACGACGATGGCGGCGATGATGACCCACTCGATGGCCGAGGCGCCCCGGTCCAGCTCGCCCGAGCGGACCCGGCGGTACCGGACCGTCAGGGAGGCCAGCAGGTACCCCACCACGGGGTGGGCGAAGCCGGCGAGGCGACCGCCCCGGCCCCCGTCCGTCGCCGTGCCCGTTCCGGGGTCGGTGTTCGTCATGTCGTTGTGTCGCATATCGATCGTTGTCCTCTCGCACACCCTCGGTCGGCCCCGACACGGCGTCAGATGCCGAAGACCCGCATTCCCGCCGGGAACACCAGGAAGATCAGGAAACCCACACACAGCAACAGCTGCGCGACCAGCATGGACTGCGACTTCTCCCCCGCGCTCCCCTCGATCTCGGCCAGCTCGCGATTGCGCATGGTCTCGGCGCGCGCCGCCAGTGAGGTGCGCACCTTGGCCCCGTCGTCGGCGACGAGCGCCAGGGAGCTCGACAGGTCCCGCAGCTCCTCCACGCCGACCTCGTCGCCCAGACGCCCCAGGGCCTGCCACTGGCTCAGGCCGGTGATCCGGGCGTCGGACAGCGCGGTGCGGATCCGCACCAGCGCCCAGCTGTCGCTCACCTCGGAGGCGGCCTTCAGCGCCTCCGGCAGACCCCGTCCGCCGGCCAGGCTCATCGAGACCAGGTCCAGGTAGGCGGCGATCACCCGACGGAAGTCCTTGCGGCGGGCGGTGGCGTCCCGGCGCACCTCCACATCGGGCAGGAAGAAGAACCCCAGCGCGCAGATCAGGGCCAACCACAGCGGGATGAAGGGGCTGGAGCCGAAGCCGAGCATCCAGATCACGCCGAACAGGAACGGCCCGAAGAACAGACCCAGAGCCGCCATGACGACCTTGGTCGCCAGGAACTCCTCCCAGCCGCGCTCCAACAGGGCCAGGTCGGCGCGGAGCGAGCGCTGTTCCCAGCCGCGCCGACGGTACGCCTCGGCGAGTTGCCGACCGGCGTTCGCCCGCAGTTCGTCGAGCCGGGAGGGGCGGGTCGGTTCGGCCGTCTCGGGACGGACGGCGGGGTGGAAACCACCGCCGGCGCCGCGGTGACGCAGGGCGTCCACCCGGGCGATGGTGGAGACCGCGCTGCGGCGGGTCGGCACCAGGGCTCGGACCAGCACGTACAGGCCGAGGCCGAAGACCGCCCCGACGATCACCGGGCCGGTGATGTCCGTCGTCACGCGCGGGCCCCCCTTCCGTCCCGGCCGCCGGAACGGGGGGTCCCGTCCGACGGTCGCCATCCGGTGCCGGTACCGGCACCCACCTCTCCCGTCGAGGTCGTGGCGGTTGTCGTCCCCTTGCCGACCGTCGAACGGGAGCCCCGGCCGGGCAGCCGTCCGAGGCCCGGCAGCGGCGCCTGCTGCGCGCGGCGGTCGGCGGCGGGCGGATCGCCCCGCCGGCCGGCGCCCGCGCGGCCGGTCATGAACCGCTCGGGCACCTGGATCTTCGCCAGGCTGCGCATCCACCAGAAGCCGAGGCCGAACAGCAGGCAGACCACGCCCAGCACGGCCTGGCCCAGCGGGTCGCCGTAGGGCTCCACGAAGGACGGGTTGAAGATCGCCAGGCCGAGGGGGAAGAGCACGCTGACCGCGACGACGATCTGCACGCTGCGCCGGGTGGACGCGCGCTGGGCCATCACCCGCTGTCGCATGTCCACCTCCTCACGGGCGGAACGGGCCAGCGCGCCGAGCACCTCGCGCAGACCGGGACCGCGCAGCCGGGCGTTGAGGATGAGCGAGGCGATGATGATGTCGGCGGAGGAGTCGTCGAGTTCGTCGGCGAACTCCTGGAGCGCGTCGGGCAGCGGCATGCGCGAGCGCAGTCGGTCCACCAGATTGGCCAGGGGTTCGCGCAGCGCCGGGGCGGCGGCCCGGGCGGAGGCGGGAATGGCCTGCTCCAGACCGACGGCACCGGCGATGGTGTCGCGCAGCGACTCGGTCCAGGAGGCGAGGGCCTCCACCCGGCGCATCGCGGCGCGCTCCTCGGCGGCGCCGCCGAACAGCCGGTCCCAGGTGTAGACGAGCAGGGCGGTGGCCAGCGCGGCGATCGGCCAGCGGGTGAACAGCAGCACCAGCAGGGACAGCAGGACGGCGATCATCGTGCGGCGCCCCAGGAAGCGGGCGAGTTCCGCGCGTCGCCGCTCGGCCCGCTCGCGCTCCTCCATGGACTTCGGCGGGAAGCCGCGCACCGCCGCGATCAGCAGTGCCAGGCCGCCGCCGACCGCCACGCCGGCGGCCAGCGCGGCGAGGAAGTCGGGATCGAGGAATCCACTCATCGGCACGACGTCCTCACCCCCACATTCCGTGGTAGCCGTGCTGGGCCAGCTCGTCGGCGCAGGAGATCGCGGCGGCGGCGCGCGGCACGCCGTCGGGCCCCTCGGCGAAGACCTCGCTGGAGAGCACCCGCCCGTCCACGCCGTTGACCTCCCGCACGGAGGTGACCAGCCGGCGCAGGGTGCCGCCGCGCCCGTAGAGGTTGCGGCGCTGGATGAAGACCACGAAGTTGACCGCGCCCGCGATCAGCATCTGGCTGGCCTCGATCGGCAGACGCTCGGCGGCCTGGAGGGCGTAGGTGGAGATCCGGTTGAAGACCTCCTGCGAGCTGTTGGCGTGGATGGTGGACAGGGAGCCGTCGTTGCCCTGCGACATCGCGTTGAGCATGGTGACGATCTCGTCGCCGAGGACCTCGCCGACGATGACCCGGGAGGGGTTCATGCGCAGCGAGCGGCGGACCAGTTCGGCCATGGAGATCGAGCCCTGACCCTCGGAGTTGGGCAGTCGCTCCTCGAAGGCCACCACGTTGGGGTGGAGTTCGGCGAACTGATCGAGCCCCAGCTCCAGCGCGCGCTCGACGGTGATCAGGCGCTCCTCCGGCGGGATCTCGTTGGCCAGGGCGCGCAGCAGGGTGGTCTTCCCGGCGTTGGTGGAGCCGGCGATCATGATGTTCTTGCGGGCGCGCACGGCGGCGGCCAGGAAGCTGCCGATCTCGGGGGTGACGGTGCCGTTGCCGATCAGGTCGGCGAGGAAGACCTTGCCCAGGCGGGCCCGGCGGATGGACAGCGCGGGGCGGCGGGTGACATCCATGACGGCGGAGAGCCGGGAGCCGTCGGGCAGCCGCAGGTCCAACTGGGGGTTGGCGGAGTCGAAGGGGCGCGAGGACAGGCCGGAGTAGGCGCCGAGCACCTGGATGAGTTCGACGAGTTCCTCGTCGCTCTCGGCGACCGGCTCGCCGCGCACCTCGCGGCCGTCGGCGTAGCCGATGAACACCTGGTCGCAGCCGTTGATGTCGATGTTCTCGATCTCGGGGTCGTCCAGGAGGGGTTGCAGCCGTCCGACACCGAACAGCGCGGCGTGCACGGCGGCGGCGTACGCCTCCTCGGACTGCGCGTCCAGCGGCGGACGGCCCTGGGAGATCTCCTCGCGGACGTACTCCTCGAGGACCTGCGCGATGACGGCGCGGGCGTAGTGCCGTTCGTCCTCGGGTGTCATCGCCCGCAGGCCACTGGCCTGGTCGGCGCGGCGCTGCTCGGCGAGACGGTCGCCGCACTCCTGGCGGAAGCGCTTGACGAGTTGGTGGTTGACCTCGCTCATCGCTCCGCTCCCGGCTCGGCGGGTCGGGAGCCGGCGGGCGGCGGGTAGCCGTAACC
>NZ_VKHT01000307.1 GCF_014141535.1 Streptomyces alkaliphilus
GACGTCAACTCTGGCATGCCTCTTCCCCGTTCCGCGGACGAATGCGAGAATTTCCCCGGCCCCGCGAGCGGCCGTCCTCCGGGGAGGCACCGGGCTCCGGCGGGGATGGTCCCCTTCTGTGTCTCACCGGCCGGTCGGCCCCGCAGCGGCGGGGATGGGACCGGGACCGAGGGGGGCCAGGGCGTCAGCCGGCGGTGAGCACTCGCTGCCGCAATCCCAACTCCTCGTCGTAATCCACCTCGTACTTCCCCAGCGCGGTGCCGCGTCCGTGGTCCAGCACCAGGGCCGGGCAGTACCGCAGGCGGGCGTGGCCGAACCAGGCCGGCAGGGGGCGCAGCTCCTCCATCGCGGCCTCGGTGAGGGAGCTCGGCAGCCGCACCGTCCCGCCGAGCAGATCCTCCAGGAGCTCGTCCGGGACATCCCCGTTCACGGAGAGGGCCCGACCGCTCAGGGTGTGGAGGACCCCGCCCTCCCGCACGACCACGATCACCTCGACCGTCGGGTCACCGTCCCGCACCAGCCACTCCACCGTGGCGTCGCCACCGCTCTCCGCCCGGCCCGCGACGTGCAGACCGGCCAGGGTGCTCCCCTCCCGGTCACCGCGCCTGGTCAACAGGGACCCCGCCGCCCTGTCCGCACGTTTCCGCTCGGTGTCCTCCCACCGGCGCCGGGCGGCCTCCGCCACCTCCCGCCACGCCGGCGGCAGGGAGTCGTCCGAGGGGTCGTACCCGGCGGCGACCAGCTCCGGCACCTGCGACGGGACCCTCCAGGCAGTATCCCCCGACCCGTCCCGCGAACCCTCGATCGCCCGTCGCACCAGAGCCGCCGACCTCAGCAGCGGATACCGCCCGTAGACACCCTCCGAGGCCCCCGGGAATCGGGGCGGCTCCGAGCCCACGGCATCGACCCCGGTGACCACCACACGCGGCGCGGCCAGCCGGGCGGGGCGGCGCACACCGGCGTGTCGGTGCGACCGCCCGATGCGCTGGAGGAGCAGGTCGACGGGCGCCAGGTCGGTCACCAACAGATCGGCGTCGACGTCGAAGGACTGCTCCGCCAGTTGCGTCGCCACCAGGATCATCCGCCGGGGCCGGGGCTTCGCCCCCTCGACTCCGGCGGGCCCCAGAAGGCGCAGGCACTCGCCCGTCCGGTCCGCCCGGTCCCGCACGGCGAGCCGACCGTGCAACAGGTGCACCTCGCCCTTCTCCCGGTACCGCCCGCGCAGCAGCTCGTGCAGCCGCTGGGCCCGCGCCACACTGTTGCGGATGACCAGGGCGCAGCCGCCGTCGACGAGTTCCCGCTCCAGCAGGTCGGCGACGGAACGGGCCGCGGCCTCCTCGGCGGCCTCCCGGTCCTCCCTCCGGGCATGGGGCGGGGGCACGGCCTCGGGGAGGAGATCGAGGGCGACGGGAAGATCGGCGCGCCACCCCGCGGAGTGCTCGACCAGATATCGCGGCTCCGGCACTTCCTCGGTCCCCCGGGTGCCTTCGGGGCGGGCGGACGGCCAGGCGGCGGTCACCGAGGGATACCCACCGGGCTCGGGCAACCCGTCCGCCGTGTACTCCTCGCGGGAGAGGGCCCCGGCCAGGTAGGAGGAGACGAGGTCCTGCCGTTGCCGGGGCGGCAGGGTGGCGGAGAGAAGCACCACGGGCACCCCCGCCTGCCCCAGCCACCGCAGCCCCTCCATCAGGAACTGGGACATGTACACATCGGCGGCGTGGACCTCGTCGAGGACGACGACCTTGCCCATCAGACCGGCCATGCGCAGCATGACGTGCTTGGTCCTGGTCGCGGCCAGAAGCAGCTGGTCGATGGTGCCGACGACGAACGGACAGAGCAGCCCGCGCTTGGCCCCCAGGAACCACTCGGCGGGACCCCGCGCCCCCGCGCCCGGGGACGAGGACGGAGTCCCGTCGCCCCGGTCCTCGGGGCCGAACCCGTACGGATCGTCCTCCGGGCACTCGCCGTACTCGTCCACCCCACCGAACCGGGAGGCGTCGCTCTCCTCCGAACCCTCCACCAGCGCACGCCATTCGGGATTGAACATCCGCTTGCCGTGCAGCAGCGCCACCCGGGAGGGCAACTCCTCATCGATCCCGCCCAACCACTCACGGACCTGACCGAACATCGGGTCGCTGGTGGCCTGGGTGGGCATCCCGACGAAGACGCCGTCGGCCCCGAAACGGGCCGCGAGGATTTCCGCCGCCAACAGCGCCGCCTTGGTCTTCCCCTCCCCCATCGGGGCCTCGACGACCAGGAGGCCCGGCACGGTCATGCGCCGCGCCGCCTCGACCACCATCGTCTGGGAGGGCCGGGGAGCCTGCCCGAAGCGGTCCTGGAATGCCTCCGGCTCGACCGGGGCACGGCTCCCCCACCCCCGGTGCATTCCCAGGGCCGACCACGCCTTCTCGGCCCGACCGCGGGCCGCCTCGAAGGTCACCGCACGCAGGTCGTCCACGCCGCCGAAGTGCTTCTCGTCGCTGGCGATCCAGTCCGCCATCACGATGAGGCCGCTCAGGTGCAGCTGAACCGCGCGGTTGGGCATACCGGCCGGAGCCGGCGTCGCCACGTCCTCGAAGCCCAACTCGGCGGTGAAGCGCGTCAACAACGCGCGCTGCGCGACCGGCCACGGGCCGAGGCCGACCAGATGCCCCTTCGCCCGGCTGGTGGGCTTGATGTCCCTCCGGCTGGGAAACCTCCCGTGATGACCGGCGACGAGCGGCCAGAGCCAGTCGATCCGCTCCTCCGTCCAACCCGCTTCGGAGAGGTCACGACACAACAGATGCGCTCCGGCACGGTCGTGACGCCACGGCTTCCGGGAGATGAGGTGGTCGGACCAGGTCAGCCCGGCCTTCCGTACCGCCTCGGCCCCCTCGGGCCACATGCGCTGGAAGGCGGGCGTGGCCTTCCCGTAGTCGTGAACGCCGCAGAGCCAGGCGAAGAACCCCCGCCCCTTCCCGGGCCCTCCCGCGATGTCGTCGAGCACCAACCGGGTGGACGGGGCCAAAAACCCGTCCCACATCCGCTCGGCCACGGCAGCGGTGTCGAGGAGATGCGACAACAGCAGGTTCTTCCTGCCACCGGCCCTCTCCGCCGACTTCCCCCACAGGGCTCCCAACATCTCCTCGATGTCGGGGGTCGCCCCGCCCCCATCGTCACTCATCGTGCCACCCCTGGTACAACTGGTGCATCGCTTTCGGGGAGAGACACTAGGACACGCCACTGACAACCGAAGGCGATTCCGCCGAACCGACGTTCTTCGACCGCCGGCTACGCTTGGATGCCAGGATGGGACCCGGAACCGTACCGAATGAAAACGGCCTCCCGGCCGGGTAAAGCAGCAGGTCAAGAAGTGTCGGCCCCGCACCCGCGGGGATGGTCCCGTTCCCCCGGCGGGATTCCTGCGCGGCCTCTAGTCGGCCCCGCACCCGCGGGGATGGTCCGTCCGGCCGGGGCCGGCAGCCGGGGGCGACCGCGTCGGCCCCGCACCCGCGGGGATGGTCCCGGCACGCACGTCCTGGTCGTGCTCGTGCTGCGGTCGGCCCCGCACCCGCGGGGATGGTCCTTCCATTTCGCGGGACCGGTTTCCCTGAATACCGTCGGCCCCGCACCCGCGGGGATGGTCCCCGATCCGACAACACCAGGGCCTCCCCGGCCGAGTCGGCCCCGCACCCGCGGGGATGGTTCGGGTGACCGGTGGTGCTTCCAGGCTCGTGGACGGCGCTTGGATGGTCCCAGCGGGACACTCTTACCCCCCGGCGGAAAGATGTGTCGCCTGTTGCCGGGCCGAGAGGCCGGCAACAGGCGACACGCCCCGTGCGTCTGACCGCTCAGCTCTGCGTCACGAAGCGGACGAACGGGTCCCAACCCTCGTGGCCGACCGTGAAGGCCGGGCGGCCGGTGTCCTTGGAGTCCCGCACGTGGACGGCTCGTTCGGCGGTCGCGACCTCCACGCAACTGTCGCCCTCGCTGCCGCTGTAGCTGGACTTGAACCAGGCGAGTTCCGTGGTCCCGCTGCTCATAGCTCTCCTCGCAGTCGCTCCAGCAGGTCCCGGGATTCGTTGGGGCTCAGGGCCTGCGAGCGCAGTGTGTCATAGCGTTGGCAGAGCGCACTCACCTCTTTTCGGTCCGAGATCAGGCGTCCGTTCTTCTGTCCCTCGGAGTAGCCGAGGCGCCGTCCGTCGGGGGTCTCCAGGATCTGAACCGGCCCGTCCAGGCAGGCGTGCAGCCCGGCGTCCAGGGGCACCACCTGGAGCGTCACGTTGCGCGGCGCGGTGAGGTCCAGGACACCGCCGATCAGTTCGCGCATCGCCGCCGCGTCGCCGAACCGCCGCCGGAAGACGTGCTCCTCGACGATGAAACCGAACGGCACCTTCGGGCGTTCCCTCATCGTCGCCTGACGTTCCATCCGTGCGGCGAGTTGAATTTCCAGCTCATCGTCGGTCCGTAGCGGAATCGTGCCCTCGAACACGGCTCGGGCGTACGCCTCGGATTGCAACAGGCCCGGTACCAGGCGGCATTCGTACGTGTTCAGGCTGACCGCCTCGCGTTCCAGCCGTGCCCACCGGCGGAACCAGGCCGCGAGACCCGCCTCGCCCCGGGTGAGGTGGCGGGCGGCCTTCCGCAGGGCCCCGGTGTTTCCGAGGGCTTCCTCGGCGCGTTCCACGAACGACTCGTCCGGCATCCGGCGGCCCAACTCCACCGAGGTCACAGTGTGCTTGGAGTACCGCACGCGGGTGCCCAGGTCCTCGCGACTGAGGCCGGCGTGCTCGCGCAGCGCCTGGACGACCGCGCCGAAGGTGCGCAGACTGTCCGACGGATGCGGTTCCCGGTCACAGTCCCCCGCCGGCGCCGACCGCACGTCGATGCCTCCGGCGCCATCCTCTTCGACGTTGTCCATCCGCAGCCCTCTCTCCGTACCGCACCGAGCTTTCGCACCCCCGCGCTCCCCGTCCATGGTGGCGACGCACACCACGCACTGTCCACACCGCGTGTTCGTACGCTGACCCCACGTACACGTCGCGACCCTTGCCCGTGCCTCCCACCACCCCGCATCAACCACCCCTGGTCAGCCGAGTGGACACCTTGAGCACACGGCAGACTCGTTCCATCGCACGTCACGTGAGTCTGTCAATCGAGCGGTGTAACGGGGGTGGTTGGTTAGTGGCGGGCTGTGGAGAGGCGGCCGTCGAAGGTGATGTCGAAGGCGTTCAGTGCGGTCTTCCAGCGGCTGGTCCAGCGGGCCTGTCC
>NZ_VKHT01000308.1 GCF_014141535.1 Streptomyces alkaliphilus
ACGCCGGGGACATCCTGTACGTCATACGTATAACCGAACCCGCCAAACGTAGCATGGGGCGCCCCGGGCAGGGGTGCGGAACCGGCCTTCCCGGCAGGGGCGGCCGGAACCGCACGGACGGCATGCCACGCGATGGACAACCGACGGACGACCGACGGACGACAGGGAATGGGGCGGACGGGCGGATGAACCGCAGAGGCGACGCGGCCACGGACGAGGGCACCCCGACGGAGCCGGTCGGCCCCTCCCCCACCGGAGCGGCCGGCCCCTCCCGGCCGACCAGCCGGGACGTCGCGGAACGGGCCGGGGTCTCCCAGGCGACCGTCTCCCTGGTCCTGCGGGACCGCTGGCGGGGCCGGGTCTCCCCGCCCCGGGCCGAGGCCGTCCGGGAGGCCGCCCGGGAACTCGGATACCGTCCCAACCTCGCCGCCCGTCGACTGCGCAGCGGGGGCACCGGCACGATCCTGCTGGTGGTCCCCGCGCTGACCAACGAGTTCTTCGCCCGGGTGCACGCCGGCGCGGCGGCCGTCGCGGCCGAGCGGGGGATGAGCGTGGTGCTGTTCCCCTCCCCCGAGGGCATCGGCCCGGCTCCGGACCCCTTCGCCTCGGCCGGCGCCACGCTGGACGGCGTGATCGCCTCCTCCATGGCCTCCCGGGCGCTGCGGGCGCTGCGGGGCGGCGGTCTGCCGCTGGTGATGCTGGACAGCGATCCCGAGGGGACCGAGGCCGCGGCGACGGTCAACCCGGACGTCCCGGAGGGTCTGCGGTGGGCGGGTCGGCACCTCCTGGCGGCCGGGCACCGACGAATCGTCCACCTGGCGGCCGATGTCGACACCTGGACCTTCCGGGAGCGCGGTCGCGCCCTGGCCGCCGAGTTGGCCGCCGCCGGGCACCCCCTGGTGGGGAGTGCCAGAGCGGCCCTGGACGTGCGGGCGGCCGCGGTCGTGGCGGAGGCGCTGTTGGCGGCCCGGCCCCGCCCCACCGCCGTGGTCTGCGACGACGACGTGCTGGCCGCCGGAGCGTGCAAGGCCGCCCGCAGGACGGGACTGCGGGTGCCGGAGGACCTGTCGGTGACGGGGGTGGACGATCTGGCCCTGGCCACGGCGGTGGAACCCGAGCTGACCACGGTGCGGTTGCCCGCCGAGGAGATGGGCGGGGCGGGGATGCGCGCCCTGTTGGAGGTCCTGGACGGCGACGCGCCGGGGAACCGGGTCCTGCCGGTGCGGTTGGTACCGCGCGGCTCCACCGGCCCCGCGCCGACCGGACCGGGGTGACCGGACCGGCGGGAACCGGTCGGGGGCAGATCGGGGAATCACCCGACGCGACGCGGGGCGCGGACCGCCGGGCGGATCGCCCGGCGGTCCGCGCCCCGGGGTCGGGAGCTGCGCGGCGTGCGGACTACTCCTTCCCCTCCCCCGACTTCTTCCCGGCGTCCTCGGCCTCGTTCTTCCCGTCGGTCGGACCCTCGGCGCCCTCGGTGGACGCGTCGGCACCCTCCGACGACGTGTCGGAAGCGTTCCCGTCGTCGGGACCGTCGCCGTCACCGGCGGTCTCCGCCAGCAACCGCTCCAGCGGCTCGCCCGACAGCCGCTTGAACTTCCGCTGCTGGGGGCGGGTGCGGTCCAGCACCGCCACCTCCAACTGGTCGGCGGCCAGCTCGCGCTCCCCGCCGTTGGAGTCCCGGGCCAGGGAACGAACCGCCAGGCGCAGTGCCTCGCCCAGCGTCATGTCGTCCCGGTGGTCGCGGTCGAGGCGGCCGCCGATGCGGTCGGCGTCGCCGCCCACCGCCACCGAACCGTGCTCGTCCACGATCGAGCCGTCGTGCGGCAGGCGGTAGATCTGATCGTCGGTCGGCGCCTCGCCGACCTCGGCGACGATCAGCTCCACCTCGTAGGGCTTCTCCCCCACGCTGGAGAAGATGGTGCCCAGGGTCTGGGCGTAGACGTTCGCCAGTCCACGGGCGGTGACGTCCTCGCGGTGATAGGTGTAACCGCGCAGGTCCGCGTAGCGCACCCCGCCGATCCGCAGGTTCTCGAACTCGTTGTACTTGCCCACCGCGGCGAAGGCGATCCGGTCGTAGATCTCACTGACCTTGTGCAGGGCCCGGGAGGGATTCTCCGCGACGAAGAGGATGCCGTCGCGGTACTGGAGGACCACGACGCTGCGACCGCGCGCGATGCCCTTGCGGGCGTACTCGGCGCGGTCCGCCATGGCCTGCTGGGGGGAGACATAGAACGGCGTCGACACCGGCTGTCCGTCCCTTCCTGTGATCAGAGAACGGGGGCCTGCGGCCCGTTGGGCAGCTGGAGGCGGCCGTCGAGGACCGCCCGGGCGAGTTCGGAGACCTCCGCCTCCGGGAGACGGCGGTGGCCGTCCCCGGTGATCACCGAGATGATCGGGAAGATGCGGCGGGTGAGATCCGGCCCGCCGGTCGCGGAGTCGTCGTCCGCCGCGTCGTAGAGGGCCTGGATGGCGACGGTGGCGGCCCGCTCCTCGGTCAGGTCCTCGCGGTGCAGCTTCTTCAGCGCGCCGCGGGCGAAGATCGAGCCCGAGCCGACGGCCGCGAAGCCGTGTTCCTCGGAACGACCGCCGGTGACGTCGTAGGAGAAGATCCGGCCCCGGCCCCGCTCGACGTCCCAGCCGGCGAAGAGCGGGATGACGGCCAGCCCCTGCATGGCCATACCGAGGTTGCCGCGGATCATGGCGGAGAGGCGGTTGGCCTTCCCCTCCAGCGAGAGGGTGTCCCCCTCGACCTTCTCGAAGTGCTCCAGCTCCAATTGGAAGAGTTTGACCAACTCCACCGCCAGACCGGCGGTGCCGGCGATGCCGACGGCGGAGTACTCGTCGGCGGGGAACACCTTCTCGATGTCCCGCTGGGCGATCATGTGACCCATCGTGGCACGGCGGTCACCGGCCAGAACGACCCCGCCGTCGAAGATGAGGGCGACGATCGTCGTGCCGTGCGGGGCCTCCACCGGGCCCTTGACGGGGGGCAGGGGCCGATGGCCCGGCAACTGCTCCGGGGCGTGGTCGGAGAGGAAATCCAGGAACGAGGAGGAGCCCGGGGTGAGGAAGGCCGCCGGGAGCCGGCCCCCGTCCCGGAAGTTGGCTGTCACGAATGTGCCTCCAGTGGTGAAGTCGGCGCGCCGCTCCGTGCCGGGCGCGTACCGCGACCCCACCGGGGCTCCGGGCCGGGATCGCGCCCGGCACGGAGCGGCGTACGCCACGGACCCTACCCGCAGCGGGGGCATGATCCACATACGCCGTCGGGAGCGCCTCGGCGCTCCCGACGATCACATGCGGCGACCCCCGCCGGGGGTTACTCGCCGCCCTTCTGCACGAAGCCGCGGACGAAGTCCTCCGCGTTGGATTCCAGTACCTCGTCGATCTCGTCGAGGACCGAGTCGACATCGTCGTCGAGTGCCTCCTGGCGCTCCTTGAGCTCCTCGGAGACGCCGGTCTCCTCGCTCTGCTCCTCGACGTCCTCGTTGCTGCGCGACGCCCGCTGCTGGCCGCCGCCGGTGTCCTTGGTCGCCATCTGCCTCACCCCGATCGGTTCGACGTGTCAAGATCAGACCCTACAAGCCGGAGCCGACAACGGCCCGGCTTTTCACCGTCCGAAAAACCCGGAAGGAGCCCGAGGGACCGAACCCCCGACGGGGAGAGGGTCCCGATCGTTTCCCCGATCATTCCCAGCGGGCGGCGAATCAGCCCCCCGACAGGGCACGGACCAGATCACGGGCGGTGGCGCAGCGGTCCAACAGCCCCGCCACGTGGGCACGGGTACCGCGCAGCGGATCCAGGGTGGGCACCCGTTGGAGCGAATCGCGGCCCGGCAGGTCGAAGATCACCGAGTCCCACGAGGCCGCCGCCACGTGGTCGGCGTACTGCTCCAGGCACCGGCCCCGGAAGTAGGCGCGGGTGTCCTCCGGCGGCGCGGTGCGGGCCCGGAGCACCTGCTCCTCGTCCACCAATCGGGTGATCCGTCCCCGCTCCACCAGCCGGTTGTAGAGCCCCTTGTCGGGTCGGACGTCCGCGTACTGGAGATCCACCAGGTGAAGCCGGGCGGCGTCCCAGTCCAGATCGTCGCGTCGGCGGTAACCCTCCAGCAGCTCCCGCTTGGCCACCCAGTCCAGTTCACCGGCCAGGCTCATGGGATCGGTCTCCAAGCGGGTGAGCACGTCCTCCCACCGCGCGAGCACGTCGATCGTCTGTTCGTCCGCGTCGGAGCCCCAGCGCTCCTCGACATACTTGCGGGCCAGCTCGAAGTACTCCATCTGGAGTTGCACGGCCGTCAGGGTTCGTCCGCTGCGCAGGGTGATCCGCTCGCGCAGATCGGGGTCGTGGCTGACCCGGTGCAGGGTGCGCACCGGCTGGTCCACGGCCAGGTCCACGGTGATGAACCCGTCCTCGATCATGGACAGCACCAGCGCGGTGGTACCGAGCTTGAGGTAGGTGGAGATCTCCGAGAGGTTGGCGTCCCCGATGATCACGTGCAACCGGCGCCACTTCTCGGCGTCGGCGTGCGGCTCGTCCCGGGTGTTGATGATGGGACGCTTGAGCGTGGTCTCCAGGCCCACCTCGACCTCGAAGTAGTCGGCCCGCTGGCTGATCTGGAAGCCGTGCTCACCGCCGTCCTGGCCGATGCCGACCCGACCCGCGCCGGTGACCACCTGGCGGGAGACGAAGAACGGCGTCAGGTGCCGGACGATCTCCGAGAACGGCGTCTCGCGCCGCATCAGGTAGTTCTCGTGGGTGCCGTAGGAGGCGCCCTTGTTGTCGGTGTTGTTCTTGTAGAGCTGGATGGGGTGGGCCCCCGGCACCTCGGCGGCCCGCCGGGCGGCCTCGGCCATGATCCGCTCCCCCGCCTTGTCCCAGAGGACCGCGTCGCGGGGGTTGGTGACCTCCGGGGCGCTGTACTCCGGGTGGGCGTGGTCGACGTAGAGTCGCGCGCCGTTGGTGAGGATGACGTTGGCGAGGCCGATGTCCTCGTCGGTCAGCTGGCTGGCGTCGGCGTTCTCCCGGGCCAGGTCGAAGCCGCGCGCGTCGCGCAGCGGGTTCTCCTCCTCGAAGTCCCACCGGGCCCGGCGGGCCCGGTGCATCGCCGCGGCGTAGGCGTTCACCACCTGCGAGGAGGTGAGCATGGCGTTGGCATTGGGGTGCCCCGGCACGGAGACCCCGTACTCCGTCTCGATGCCCATCACACGCCGTACAGTCATGCGGCCCTCCTTGCCCGGCAG
>NZ_VKHT01000309.1 GCF_014141535.1 Streptomyces alkaliphilus
GGAACGGGGCACCCGGACCGGGGGCGGGCACGACGACGCCGGGCAGCCACGGGGGGAGCCGCCCGGCGTCGGTCCTTCGCTCCGACGGGGGATGCGGAGCGCTTCTGAAGTATGACACGGCTCACTGTGCCCCCCGCAGGCGAACGGCCGGATCCGACGAAGGTTTTCCGCGCTCCCGGACCGCCTTGCAGCGCGTCCGGTCCGGTGGGTTCGGGGTGTTCCCCGCCGGTGGACCGGACCGGCCCTCGGGCCGTCTCCGGTCAGTCGTCGTGTCCGGGAGCGCTGCGGGCGAAGCCCCGGTCACCGCCGGGGGACACCGTGCCGTCGGCGGTCGCGGCCCACGGGGCCCGATCGGTTCCCGTCGCCCTCCCGTTCCCGCGAGCGGCGGTTTCGGTGTCGGCGTCGGGGCCGGTGTCGGGGCCGGTGTCGGTCGGGGACGCCCCGTCCGCCGAGCCGGGTGCCCGGTGCTCCCGGGTGCCGCGGCCCCCGGGACCGTCCCGGTCCTCCCGGCCGTCACCGGTCGTTCCCGTCTCGCGCGGGCCGGCCCCACGGGGGGCCTCCCTCTCGGATCGGTGGTCAGCCGGTTCGACGACCACCCCTTCCAGGGCCCGGCCCCCGGCCGGCAGGTCCCGGGAGCCGTCCCCGACGAGAGTGGTGCGGGGAAGGACCGGCGCGTTCTCCCGGCCGGCGTTGGCGACCACCACCGCGACGTAGGGGATCAGCACGCCCGCCGCGAGGGTCACCGTCGCCAGGGGCACGCTCACGTTCCACAACAGCACGGTGAGGACCACGGAGACGCTCCGGATCACCATCGAGATCACGTAACGGCGCTGTCGTGCGTCCACGTCCTCGGCCAGTCCGCGCCGGGCCGCGGTGATGCGGAACACGGTGTCATCGGCGCGGTCGCGCCGCAGGTGCAGCATGTTCACCACCCACAAGATCGCCCCGACGTGGTCCCGCCGGGGCCTTCGGTACCGTGCCCCGCCCGTCCACGGTACTCCGGGCCGGCCGGATCCACGTGCCCGGCCGGTGTCCGTGCCCCGCACGCGGGTCGTCCACCGGCCGGTGTCGGTCGGGGACGACCCGGTCGTGACAGCGGTCTTCCGGCGTCGGCTCACCAGCCGCGCAGCACCGCCAGTTTTCGGCCGGCTTTCAGCCACACCTCGTCCGGTCGGTCCCCGGCGACGGCCTCACCGACGACCTCGCCCAGCGGACGCGGGGCATCCGCCTCCGGAATCGACACCGTCCGCTGTCCGGAGGCGGTGCCGAGGACCAGCCGCAGACCGTTCTGTCGGGCCAGGCGGCGCCCGGCGGAGGCGCTGGGGGTGAAGCCGAGCACACCGCTGAGGACGTTCGCGACGCCCTCCTTGCCGTGCTCCGCCAGCTCCACCTCCGGCAGCTCGCCCGCCTCGGCGAAGTCCCCGCGCGAGAAGCGGGCGGCGAAGGCGGCCCGGGCGGCCATCGCGGCGTCCGCGCCGTGCAGGACGGAGACCATCTCACCGGCCAGGATCCGCTTGAGATCCATGGGGTGCGCGGTGCCCCCGGAGATCCGCGAGAGCACCAGTGCGATCTCGGCGTCGTCCCACTCGGTCCACGCCCGCAGGTAGGGCTCCATCAGCCGGTCGGGCACCGACATGATGCGGCCGAAGATCTCGTCGGCGTCGGCACGCAGACCCACGTAGTTGCCCTTGGACTTCGACATCTTGGCGCCGGAGCCGTCGGTGCCCTCGATCAGCGGCATGGTGGCGATCAGCTGCGGGCGCTGCCCGTGGATCTCCATCACCCGCCGGCCCATCTGCATGTTGAGCAGTTGGTCCACACCGCCCAGTTCGATGTCGGCGACGATCTCCGCGGAGTCCAACGCCATGGCGACGGGGTAGATCAGCTCGGACATGGTCAGCCCGTGGCCGGCCTCCAGCCGGGTGCGGAAGTCCTCGCGCTGCAACAGGGAGGAGGCGGGCACCCGGGCCAGTACGCCGATGAGCTCCGGCAGGGTGTACCCACCGAGCCATTCGCTGTTGTGCCGGATCCGCACCTTCCCGAAGTCGAGGAAGGGCCGGACCTGGTCCCGGTAGCCGGAGAGGTTGGCGGCGATGTCCTCGTCGGTCAACGGGGGGCGCTCGGCGGAGCGCCCCGAGGGGTCGCCGATCTTCGCCGTCACGTCACCGATGATGAGGGTCACCTCGTGTCCCATCCGCTGGAAGCGGCTGAGCACGATCATCGGCACGGTGTGCCCCAGGTGCACATCGGCGGCGGTGGGGTCGATGCCCAACTTGACCCGCAGTCCCCGCCCGGCCTCCCGGGCGGCCGTGATCTCCGCGGCGAGTCGGTCGACGGAGGGCAGGACCTCGACCGCCCGGGAGGCGATCAGCGCGGCCTGTTCCTCCGCCGACAGGTCCCCCAGATCGAGATACCGTCGGGAGCCGGTCTCCTCCAGCAGCTGTCGCACGACGGTGTCGGAGGAGAGATCTTGGCCCAGCAGCGCGAGGCCGCGCTGCACGGAGTCGCCGAGGCGTGTCACGTTCGGTCCCGGTGGTCGAGGTGGACGGGTTGGACAACGGGCGATTCTACGGGCCCCCGCGTTCCCCCGGGGCGGGCACGCAGACCCTGGTCGAGGTGGTCGAGGTGGTCGAGGTGGCCGACGGGGACGGAATCCCCCGACAGGTCGCTTTCCCGAACTCCCGACCGACCCCGGCCCTCGGTCGGGGCATGGGGAAACGGCTCGGGGTCCCCGATGTCGCGTTTTCTGTGGGAACCCCACAGCGGCCCGGGGGAGCCACTGTCCGGGGCCGAACCCTGTGCCGGGCCGACCGACGGATAGCGTGGGAGCGGTATCCGCCCCGGTGCCGGCAGGACGCCGTGCCCGCCTCCGCCGTTCAAAAGGCGGGTTGTGAAAGGCAAGCAAGAGGTAAGGAAGTGGTCCCTTGAGTCGCTCGGTACTGGTCACCGGGGGAAACCGCGGTATCGGACTGGCCATCGCACGCGCCTTCGCGGAGACGGGGGACTCGGTGGCGGTCACCCACCGCTCCGGTGAGGCCCCCGAGGGGCTTTTCGGCGTACGGTGCGACATCACCGATCCCGAGCAGGTGGAGCAGGCGTACAAGCAGGTCGAGGAGGAGCAGGGTCCGGTCGAGGTCCTCGTGGCCAACGCCGGTATCACCCGCGACCAGCTTCTGCTGAGGATGTCGGAGGAGGACTTCTCGGCCGTTCTGGAAACCAACCTCACCGGCACCTTCCGTGTGGTCAAGCGCGCCTCGCGGGGCATGCTGCGTGCCCGGCGGGGCCGGATCGTGCTGATCTCCTCGGTGGTCGGCCTCCTCGGCTCCGCCGGACAGGCCAACTACGCCGCGTCCAAGGCCGGCCTGGTGGGCTTCGCCCGTTCCCTCGCCCGTGAACTGGGGTCGCGCAACATCACCTGCAACGTGGTCGCGCCCGGCTTCGTGGACACCGACATGACCCGGGCACTCAGCGAGGAGCAGCGCGCCGGCATCGTGGCGCAGGTGCCGCTGGGCCGGTACGCCGAGCCCGCCGAGATCGCCGCCGCGGTTCGTTTCCTGGCCTCCCCGGAGGCCGCGTACATCACCGGAGCCGTCATCCCAGTTGACGGCGGATTGGGCATGGGGCACTGACACCATGAGTGGACTTCTCGCCGGCAAGCGCATCCTGGTCACCGGGGTCCTCACCGACTCCTCGATCGCCTTTCACGTCGCCCGGCTCGCCCAGGAGGAGGGCGCCGAGGTCGTGTTGACCGGCTTCGGCCGGCTCAGCCTGGTCCAGCGCATCGCGCGCCGGTTGCCCAAGGAGGCCCCGGTCATCGAGTTGGACGTGCAGAACCGTGAGCACCTGGACGGACTCGCCGCCGCGGTGGGGGAGCACGTGGACTCCCTGGACGGCGTGGTGCACTCCATCGGCTTCGCCCCGCAGGACGCCCTGGGCGGCAACTTCCTGAACACCCCCTGGGAGTCGGTCGCCACCGCCGTGGAGGTCTCCGCGTACTCGCTGAAGTCGCTGACCACCGCCCTGTTGCCGCTGATGGAGCGCGGTGGTGACGGCGCCTCGGTCGTCGGTCTGGACTTCGACGCCCGGGTGGCCTGGCCCACGTACGACTGGATGGGCGTCGCCAAGGCCGCACTGGAGTCCACCTCCCGTTACCTGGCCCGTGACCTCGGTGGTCGCGGCATCCGGGTCAACCTGGTCTCGGCCGGGCCGATCAAGTCGATGGCGGCCAGGTCCATCCCCGGTTTCGAGGAACTGGCGGAGGTGTGGCGGACCCGCGCGCCCATCGGCTGGGACCTCGCCGATCCCGAGCCGGCCGCGCGCGGTGTCTGCGCCCTGCTGTCGGACTGGTTCCCCCGCACCACGGGCGAGGTCGTCCACGTGGACGGCGGCGTGCACATGATGGGCGCCTGACCGGCGCTCCCGAGGGGCGGGTCGCGGATCCTCCGCGGCTCGCCCCGGCGGCTTCCGCGGATCCCCTCGACGGACTACCGGGCGTCACCCGCGCTCTCGCCGTCCGGTACCGGGCGGCACCCCAACGCGTAGGAGCCCGCCTCCGCGGCGGCCGTGACCGGATCCGAGGCGCGGATCGCCTCCACCAGGCGGCCGTGGTCCAGATACTCCTCCGGGCGCAGTCGATCGCCCACCCCGTGGCGCAGGAAGTCCCGTACGACGAAACCGAGGTCGGCGTAGAGAGCCGCCAGGACATCGTTGTGCGAGGCGGTCACCACCGCCGCGTGGAAGGTGCTGTCGGCCTCCACGAAGCGATCCACCTCCCCGCTCTCCCACGCCTCCTCCCGTTGGGCCAGGAGGGCGTCCAGGTGCGCCAGATCGGCCTCGGTACGGCGGGCGGCGGCCAAACCGGCCGCGGAGGACTCCAGCGTGGAGCGGACCTCGGCGACGTCCCGGGGATCCGCCTCGGTGAAGCGGCGCCGCATCACCCCGGCCAGCTCACTGGTGGCGGCCACATATGTACCGGATCCCTGTCGGATGTCCAGCAGGCCGTTGTGGGCCAGTGCCCGGACCGCCTCCCGCACGGTGTTTCGCGCCACGCCCAACTGCTCCACCAACTCGGGCTCGGTGGGAATGCGGGAACCGACCGGCCACTCCCCGACGGTGATCTGGCGGCGGAGTTCGGCGATGATCTGATCGGCGAGGGCCGATCGACGGGGTGAGGTCAGGGGCATGGCTCTCCCGTTTCCGGTGGGGGCGGGGCCGCCGCGGCGGCCCGGATGGGGG
>NZ_VKHT01000031.1 GCF_014141535.1 Streptomyces alkaliphilus
GGGGTGGGCCAACACGGACCGACGCAGAAGTACCCGGTCTCCGGGTCCGCGAGGGCGGCGTCCACCTCCTCGGGTGTGTGGGTGGAGCGGCCGATGACGGGGCGGGGACCGATGATCTCCCGGGCGAACGGCACCGGCAGGTCGCCCTGCCCCAGGTGCAGCACGTCGGCGCCGGCGGCGCGGGCGACGTCCGCCCGGTCGTTGACCGCGAGCAGGCGCCCGTGACGCCGGCAGGCGTCGGCGAACACCTCCAGGAGTTGCAGCTCCTCCCCGGCCTCCAGGGACTTGTCCCGAAGCTGCACGATGTCCACGCCGGCGGCCAGGACGGCGTCGAGGAAGTCGGGCAGGTCCCCCCGCCCGGCGCGGGCGTCGGTGCACAGGTACAGGCGGGCGTCGCCGATCCCGCCGAGCCCGGGACCGGCCGGCTTCCCCGCCGGCGCGCCCCGGTGTTCCGACCAGTCGGTCATGCCACTCCCCCGCGTTCGCTTCGGTCATACCGGTTCACAACAGATGCACAACACATCACGATGGGTCACGTCGGGTCACGTCGGGACCCACTCGGTCGCCCGGCCGCACCCGACCGGGAGCGGCCTCCGGTCGGTCGCATCACCCGTCCCGGACCGTTCGGGAGGACCGGGGTGGTGCCGGTCCGACCGGACGTGCCGGACCCGCCCGGCCGGACCGGACGTTCCGGTGCGGTCGGGCGGGTCCGTGCCGATCATCCGTGGTGCCACTCCGGTGATGATCCCGGGGGCGGCACCACGGCGGGCAGCGGGGTGGGGCGGTCCCTCGACCGACGGCACCCCGCCCCGCCTCACACGGCGAGCGCCTGCGCGCGGCGCTTCACCTCGGTGCCGCGGTTCTCCCGCAGCGCCGTGGCGGGAGTGCCGGGCAGGCTGTCATCGGGGGTGAACAGCCATTCCAGCATCTCCTCGTCGGTGAAGCCGTCGTCCCTCAGCAGGGTGAGGGTGCCGGTGAGGCCCTTAACGATGCGGTCGGCTGCGATGAAATCGGCCGGGACGTGCAGGGCGCGGTTCTCGCCCCGACGAACGGCGATGAGCTGGCCTTCCTTGACCCACTGTCGGACCCGGGTCACCTCCACGTCGAGTCGCTCGGCGATCTCGGGGAGGTTGAGCCAGGACGGGATGAGCGCGTCAATTCGAGGATCGATCTCGGTCACCCCTCCAGCCTGCCATCCCGGACCGACACCCGTCACCGGGATACCGCCGGCCGGGCGTTTCGGGCGGTGCTTCCACAGGGGCACGAACGGGCCCCAGGGGGGTGGGCGGCCGTTCAGCCCGCCCGGACGGCCGCCTTCAGCGGGACCCCGGGGTCGGCGGCACGATCGGGGTCCACCGGCGTGCGGCGTTCCACGGCCCGGCGGGCCTGCGCCAGGTCACGGGGGCGATCCACGGTGAGGACGGCGGTGGGCACGTCCCGTTCGTCCAGCCACAGGACCGTCCGGGTCGGGTCGGCCGGATCGCCCCGGTACAGGAGTCGGTCCCCGGGGCCCGGCGCTCCCACCCACTGGAGCATGCGGCCGAATTGTTCGGACCAGAAGTACGGCACGGGGTCGTGTTCGACCGGCTCACCGAGCACCCCCGCCGCGACCGTGGCGGCGGCCCGCAGCGCGTCGTCCCAGTGCTGCACCGCCATGCGTCGGCCGTAGCGGGCCGAGGGGTGGGCGGCGCAGTCCCCGGCGGCCCAGATGTCCGGCAGGCCCGCGCGCAGGGCGCTGTCGACGGTGACGGTGCCGTCCTCTCCCAGGGGGAGGCCGGAGCCGGCGGTCCACGCCGTCGCGGCGCGGGCCCCGATGCCCACCAGGACGGCTCCGGCGGCGACCGCGGTGCCGTCGGCGAGCACCACACCGTCCGGCCCGATCCCGGTCACCCGGGCGTCGGTCCGCAGGTCCGCGCCGATCTCCGCGTACCACGCCCGCATGGGGGCGGCGACCTCGGCGGGAAGGGTTCCGGCCAGCGGCTGCGACCCGGCCTCCAGGACGGTGACCGGGCACCCGGCGCGGCGGGCCGCCGTGGCGACCTCCGCCCCGATCCACCCGGCCCCGATGATCGCCAGTGAGCGACGCGCCTCGAGCACGGCGCGCAGCGCGCGGGCGTCCTCCACGGTGCGCAGGGTGTGGACATCCCCACTCCCCGGGGCGCCGCCGGCCGGGCCGGGAAGCGGGAGGGGATCGGCTCCGGTGGCGAGGACCAGCCGGTCCCACGGCAGCGGGCCCGCCCCGGTGTCCACCTCCCGGTCGGCCGGGCGCAGTCCGACGGCGCGCCGTCCGGTGAGAACGGTGACGCCGGCGGCGGCGAGATCCGCGGTGGGCACGAGTGGCTCGTCGCCCTCCGCCTCCCCGAGGAGGACGGCCTTGGACAGCGGCGGACGGTCGTACGGCTCATGGGGCTCGGCGCCGAGAAGGGTGATCGGGCCCTCGTGGCCGCGTTCACGCAGTTCGACGGCGGTGCGGACGCCCGCCAGTCCGCCCCCGACGATCAGGACCCGCGTCCCGGTGGCTGTGCCCCGGCGCGGTGTGCTCGACCCGTGATCCCGTTGTTCGCTCACCCGGCTCAGCCTAGGACGCGACGGGGTCCGTCCCCCCGGGGCGGTTCCTCCACCACGCTGCTTCCGGAGCCGGGGCCGGATTCCCAGCGCCATGTCTCGTGGATTCGCACCCGGCCGTCGGGCAGGGCCTCCAGTCGGCCGACGCAGTGCCCGGAGGCGGTGGTGCCGTCGGCGCGCAACTGCACGTAGCGGAAGTCGAGTCGATCGCCGGAGCGGGTGCCGACGAGGTGTCCGTGCACGATGTCGCCCCCCTCGTAGCGCGCCCACACCCGGCCGTCCCGCTCGTGGTAGCGGAACCGGGTGTCGGTGCCGACCTGCCCGGCGGCCCGGGCGGCGACGGGCACCAGGGTTCGCCCGTCGAGGGAGCCGACGGCGGGTTCCGGCGTCGTTCCGGACGCCCGGGCGGTGGGTGGGGTGGACACGGCGGCCTCCTCGGTCCGTCCCGTCCCGCGCGCCAACGGGAAAAGCCCCGGCGGCCCGCCCCCGGGGCGGGCGTACTACGCTGATGACCGTAGAGCACCCGCGGGAGTCCGGACGCACCGGGCTGAGAGGGGGGCTGGCCGGCCCCCGACCGTACGCACCTGATCCGGGTCATGCCGGCGAAGGGAGGAGCAGTCCTCGTGACGAGCTTTCGGCCGCCGCGCCCCGGGGTCCCGGGTGCCGGTGACGGCGTCCGCGCCGGCACGCCCGACGTCCTGGTGATCGGTGGCGGGATCATCGGCCTGGTGGTGGCCTGGCGGGCCGCCGAACGGGGCCTGCGGGTGACGGTGGTGGACCCCGAACCCGGTGGGGGGGCGGCCCGGGTGGCAGCCGGCATGTTGGCGGCCGTCACCGAACTCCACCACGGCGAGGAGGAGTTGCTGGAACTCAACCTGGCCTCCTCGGCCCGGTGGCCCGCCTTCGCG
Source organism: Streptomyces alkaliphilus (assembly GCF_014141535.1). Classification (GTDB taxonomy): domain Bacteria; phylum Actinomycetota; class Actinomycetes; order Streptomycetales; family Streptomycetaceae; genus Streptomyces; species Streptomyces alkaliphilus. The sequence continues at coordinate 3,474 of NZ_VKHT01000031.1, forward strand.
GACGAGTTGGCCGACGCGGCCGGCGTCGGTGACGGTTCCGCCCTCGGTTACCGGCGCTGCGGCACCCTGGCGGTGGCCCTGGACGCGGACGACCGTGCCGAACTGCGCGACCTGCACGCCCTGCAGACCCGCTGCGGTCTGCAGGCCCGGTGGTTGACCGGGCGGGAGTGCCGCCGGCTGGAGCCGATGCTGGCCCCGGGCGTGCGCGGCGGGCTGCGGGTGGAGGACGACCATCAGGTCGACCCCCGACCGGTGGTGGACGCGCTGCTGATCGCGGCCGAACGGGCCGGGGTGGTGTTCGTGCGGCGGGAGGCGCGCGGCGTGTGGAGCCGTTCCGGACGGGTGGGCGGCGCGGTGCTGGCCGACGGCGCCCGGCTGGCCGCCGGCCGGGTGGTGGTGGCGGCCGGCAGCCGCGGCGGACGCCTGGAGGGGCTTCCGGAGGAGGCGCGTCCACCGGTGCGCCCGGTCAAGGGGCAGGTGCTGCGGCTGCGGATGCCGACCGGGATCCCGTTCCTCTCCCGCACGGTGCGGGCGGTGGTCCGCGGATCGCACGTGTACCTGGTGCCCCGGGAGTCCGGTGAGTTGGTCATCGGCGCGACCTCCGAGGAACAGGGCTGGGACACCACGGTGACCGCCGGAGGGGTCTACGAACTCCTGCGCGACGCGCACGAGCTGGTGCCCGGGCTGACGGAGCTGCCGCTGGTGGAGGCGGTGGCCGGGCTGCGCCCCGGCACGCCGGACAACGCGCCGTTGCTCGGGGGGACCGGGACGCCCGGGCTGCTGATCGCCGGCGGCCACCACCGCAACGGCGTCCTGCTGGCGCCGATCACCGGGGACCTGATGGCGGAGTACCTGACCACCGGGACGATGCCGGAGCGGGGCCGCCCCTTCTCGCCGGAACGGTTCGCGCCCGTGGGGGCGGGCGTGCCGGGGGGCCCGGGCGCGAGCCGCGTCCCGCACCCGATCGAGGAGGTTTTGTGAACGACCGTCCCGAACCGCCGGTGACCGTCTCGCTGAACGGGGAGCCGCGATCCCTGCCGGCCGGCAGCACACTCGCCGGGGCCGTCGCCGCGATCCTCCCCGGCGGGGAGACGTCCGGCCGCGGGGTGGCCGCGGCGCTGAACGAGAACGTGGTGCCGCGCACCGCGTGGGAGCGGACCCCGTTGGGGGAGGGCGACCGCGTGGAGGTGCTGACCGCGGTGCAGGGAGGGTGATCCGCGTGAACCGTGAACCGACCGGGTCGAGGACCGTGTCCGGGGACGCCCCCGGCACCCACCCCGGGGCGGACGCCGCCCCGGTGACGGAGCCACTGGTGCTGGGCGAACACCGCTTCGGCTCCCGGCTGATCATGGGGACCGGCGGCGCGCCCAGCCTGAAGGTGCTGCGCGAGGCGCTGTCGGCCTCCGGTACGGAGCTGACCACCGTGGCGATGCGGCGGGTGAACGCCTCGGTGCACGGTTCTGTGCTGTCGGTGCTGGAGGAACTGGGCATCGCGGTGCTGCCGAACACCGCCGGGTGTTTCACCGCGGGGGAGGCGGTGCTGACCGCCCGACTGGCGCGCGAGGCCCTGGGCACCGATCTGGTGAAGCTCGAGGTCATCGCCGACGAGCGCACCCTGTTGCCGGACCCGGTGGAGACGCTGGAGGCCGCCGAGACCCTGGTGGAGGAGGGGTTCACCGTCCTGCCGTACACCAACGACGACCCGGTGCTGGCGCGCCGTCTGGAGGAGGCGGGGTGCGCGGCGGTGATGCCGCTGGGTTCCCCCATCGGTTCGGGTCTGGGCATCCGCAACCCGCACAACTTCCGGTTGATCCGGGAACGGGTGGGGGTGCCGGTGATCCTGGACGCGGGCGCCGGCACCGCCTCGGACGCCGCGCTGGCCATGGAGTTGGGGTGCGACGGCGTGATGCTGGCCTCCGCGGTCACCCGGGCGCAGCGGCCGGTCGCGATGGCCCGGGCCATGCGCCTGGCGGTGGAGGCGGGGTTCCTGGCCGCCGGCGCGGGACGGATCCCGCGTCGGTTCTTCGCCGAGGCGTCCTCGCCGATGGACGGTCGGGCCGATCTCGATCCCGAGCGGCCCGCGTTCGGCGACTGACCGGCGCCCGAGGGCTCCCGCTCCGGCCGGGGCGGATGGGTATACCATCCGACGGTCATCGGTCGGATGGTCTCCCCCCGGTTCCCGGTTGCCGGGCGTCTCCGGGCCTCCGACCCGACGCCCGATCGACACGACGTCGCCGGGGCGGGGGCGGCTCCCGGGATCTCCCCGTGCCCCGGCCGTGCCGTCGCTTCGGTACCGATCCCGTGACCACCGCCGCCGGGCCGTCGGAAGTGCCGCGCCGTCCGGGGGGCGACGGCGCCTCTCCCCGGCCCGCGCCGCTCCGTTCCCCGGCCGTCCGGGGAGGCCCCGCCCCGGAGGAACCCCCGTCGTGACCACCACCCCACCGGCGTCCACGTCGCCCGACGGATCGAACGCGCCGGGCGGAACCGGGCCCTCCCCCGCCGGCGGAGCCGCCCCCTGCGGTGAGCCGTGGACCGCCCCGGGTGCCGGTGCCGGGGCCCCGTTCCGGGGCTCGGTGTCCGTGGTGTCCGGATCATCGGGAGCCGGGGACACCCCGGCAGCGGTGGTCTCCTCGGCACCGGCGGTGCCGTTCCCACCGGCCTCGGCGTCGGCGTCGGTGGCCGGGGCGGCGGCACCGGTGCTCCACCCCGCCCCGTCCGTGCCGGCCTCCAGGTTCAACAGCAGCACCGCCCGGCGGCTGACCCCCTCGACAACGGCGTGCGGCAGCCACCCCTCGCGCACCAGCTCCGCCGCGCCGCGGCCCCCGGAGAGCTCCCGGGCCAGGTCGGCGGGGTCCGGTCGGTCCGCCGGGTCCTTGGCCAGGCAGCGCGTCACCGGCTCGCGCAGGGCCTCGGGAACGGCGGCCAGGTCCGGTTCCCCGTGCACCATGCGGTAGAGCAGTTGGGCCGCGCCCTCGGCCACGAACGGCGGCCGGCCCCCGGAGGCCAGCGCGAGAACGGCACCGAGCGCGAAGACATCGGTGGCCGGGCCCACCTCCTCGCCGAGGATCTGCTCCGGGGACATGTAGCCGGGTGAGCCGACGGACATGCCGGTGTCGGTGATCGCGCCGCCCTCGACATCGGTGCCGACATCGGTGGCCCGGGCGATGCCGAAGTCGATCAGCCGGGGACCGTCCAGGGTCAGCAGCACGTTGGAGGGCTTGATGTCGCGGTGCACCAGGCCCAGCGCGTGGACGGCGGCCAGCGCCTCGGCGGTGCCGGCGCCCAGGGCGCGCACGGAGTGGAGCGGAAGCGGGCCCGTCCCGTCCACGGTGCGCTGGAGGTCGGGGCCGGCGACGTAGCCGGTGGCGACCCAGGGCACCTCGGCCCCGGGGTCGGCGTCCAGGACGGGCGCGGTCCAGGCCCCGCCGACCCGTCGGGCGGCGGCGACCTCGCGGGCGAAACGGGCGCGGAAGGAGGGGTCCCGGGCGAAACGGGCGTGCACGGCCTTGACCGCGACCGTCCGACCACCGGGGCTGCGCCCCAGGTAGACGACGCCCATGCCCCCGCTGCCCAGCCGACGCAGCAGGCGGTACCCGCCCATCCGCCGGGGATCCCCCGCCGACAGCGGTTCCATGCCGCGCCCCCTCTTCCGCGTGTGTCCGCTCTTCCGTGTGTGTCCGCGCTTCCGCGTGTGTCCGCGCGGTCACTCCCTCGGACGGGCCCGACGCCTCCCGGCCCGCTTCCGGTGGTCCCGTGACCCCCTGCCCGGGATCAGCCTACGAGCCGGCCCCGAGGGGCCCCTCGGGGCCGAGGAGCGCGATCCGCTCCCCCGCCGGTTGCCCGGTGCGACGCGCGAACTCGGCGATGCCCGCGAGCTGGCGTTCACCGAGGCGGAAGTCGAGAGTGGTGAAGTACCGCTCCAGAACCTCGGCGTCGAAGGCCTCCCAGCGGGCGGCCTGCTCGGCCACCTTGCCCACCTCGGCGAGGGAGAGGTCGCGGGAGGCGAGGAAGGCCCGGTGGACGGTCCGGGTGGTCCCGGGCTCACGGTCCAGGTACTCGCGGCGCACCGCCCACAGGGCGAAGACGAACGGCAGCCCGGTCCACTCGTGCCACATGCGGCCGAGGTCGTGGACCTCCAGCCCGAGGCGGGGGGCGTCGTGCAGGGAGGCGCGCAGAGCGGCGTCGCCGATCAGGACGGCCGCCTCGGCCTCCTGCATCATCGTGCCCAGGTCGGGGGGACAGGTGTAGTACTCCGGGGTGACCCCGAAGCGCTCGGTGAGCAACAGACGGGCGAGGCGCACGGAGGTGCGTGAGGTGGAACCGAGCGCCACCCGCGCCCCGTCGAGTCGGTCGAGCGGGCGCTGGGAAACGATCACGCAGGACATCACCGGACCGTCGCAACCGACGGCTATGTCGGGCAGGGCGACCAGGTCGTCGGCGTACCGCAGGTACTCCACGAGCGTCACCGGACCGATGTCCAGATCACCGCGCACCAGCCGCTCGCTGAGTTTCTCCGGCGTGTCCTTGGTCAGCTCCAGGTCGAGGAGATAACCGGTGCGGGCCAGTCCCCAGTAGAGCGGCAGACAGTTGAGGAACTGGATGTGTCCCACGCGGGGACGGGACGGGAGGTGTGAGGACACGTCTGCGAGGGTACGCCTGCATCCGTGAGCGCCGGGTGGCGGGTGAGGCGTCTCGTCCGGAGACGATCTCGCCCCTTCCCGGGGTACACACAGCGTGCTAGGCTCATCTCAAGTTGCAGTTTGGTTTCCCTTGCAGTACGAGCCTGCGGAGCATGTGACCGCAGGCTTTCGTCGTTTTCAGGCTTCATCGAAGGTTCTGGAGCAGGGCGACCCCGTAGGGCCCAAGGAGGGCTTGTATGGCTACCGGAACCGTCAAGTGGTTCAACGCCGAAAAGGGCTTCGGCTTCATTGCCCAGGACGGCGGCGGTCCCGACGTCTTCGTCCACTACTCCGCGATCAACGCGAGCGGCTTCCGCTCGCTGGAGGAGAACCAGCAGGTGACCTTCGACGTCACGCAGGGCCCGAAGGGTCCGCAGGCGGAGAACGTCAGCCCCAGCTGACTCCGTGCGGGTTGATCGCCCGCTTCGGCACCAAGGGGGAGCCCCCGCCATCGGCGGGGGCTCCTTCTTTTCCGACCTCTCGGGTTTACCGACTTCCCCCACCGGCTTCACCCCGGGTTTCCCGCGAGCGGCCACGGGTGGCGTCTCCGGAATGGTGGGGGAACGTTCCGCTTCCGTTCACCCGGCCTCCGAAGCACTCCCGGAAATGGAAAACCGGAAAGACCGGCGTAAACCGCCCCGGCCGCGTTCGGAGGACGACCCGGACGACTTTTTCGGTCGCTTCCGGTTCCCCGCGCGAGCCGGGTGAACGGTCGGGAAAACCCACCGGCTTTTCGGATGATCTTCTTCCCGCCGTCCGGTGAAGGCACCGGCAGCGCTCAATGGCAGTCCCAGTGCTCCCCGTGGGCCGCGTGCCGGTGTCCGTGGTGGAGGTAGTCCAGGTGGTCGCCGTGGCGCACGGCCTCGTGACCGCACCCCTCGCCGTGCCGGTGGTCGTCGTGGTCGACGTGCTCGGCGTGACCCTCGGGTTCGCACTCGTCCCAGTGGCCCTCGTGCTCACGGTGCAGGTGGCCGTCGTGGGCGAAGTCCAGATGATCGCCGTGCGGCACCGGTTGGTGTCCGCAACCGGGACCGTGCTCGTGGGCGTGGTCGGTGTGCTCGCGGTGGGGTGTCGCGGTGGTCATGGGTCGCCTCCCGGGGATCCGGGTTCGTCGGTCCGGCCCGCGACGGGGACGGATCGGACGGCCGTGCGACGACCGCCGGGACCCGGCCGGCGCCCCGGGCGATGACATGTCTCACTTCCGATGATAGGCACGTTTCGCCCGGCAAGACCGTTTCGCCCCGGGGTCGGAGCCGGGACCCGCAATGACCGAGGGAGATCCTCGACGCGGACCCCGGTCACCCCGAGACCTCCACCGCAACGCCGTGCTCGCACCGCGGTGGCCGCGGGACCACCCCCGCCTCGCACGACTCGTCAGGGACGGGGAAATGTCCGCGCGGACCGCCCCGGACCCGCGTCCGGTGTCCTCCCGGGCGCGGCGGCGGCGGGTCCCGTGGTGGTCGGACCACACCGCCCGGGGCATGTGCCCGGGGAAAGAACGGATGACATCCGCTCCGGCGAGGCACTTGGTGACCCGGGTGGAGGAAAAGAGAGGTGATCCGATGACCATATGAAGAATCGGACAGGTGATCGGTGCACCTTCCGTGGAGATGGGGGCGGAGCCGAAGCTTGAGGGCGCGAAGTTCGCGGTGTCAGGGCGTGGCTGTCAGGAGGGAAAGCCATGACGGTAGTGAGAAGCGAACTGAGACCGGACCGGGGGGCGGGGAGACATTTCGGCGAAATACGGCGTGAGCTGCTGGAGGCGTTGTGCGGCGCCTTCTCGCGGCGGGACCAGCGGCGCAAGGCCGAGCAGTACGTGCACGGTCTGCTGGTCACCGGCGGCCGGAAAACGTTTCGGAACATCGCGGCGGGGTTGGGGGGTAGTGCGGTGGAGCAGAGCCTTCAGCATTTCGTCACCAGCTCCACCTGGCACTGGATGCCGGTCCGGGAGGCGTTGGCCTCCCGACTGGAGCGGCTGGCGGCGCCGAGGGCCCACGTGGTGCGATTGGTGACCATCCCCAAGACCGGAGAGCACTCGGTCGGAGTCGGACACACCACCGATCCGAACACCGGTCAGGCATTCCACGGTCAGTACGCGTTCGGCGTATGGCAGGCGTCGGAGCGGATGAGCTCACCGGTGGACTGGAGGTTGTTCCTGCCCCCCGCATGGGCGCAGGACCCGGCGCGGATGCGTCGCGCCGGGGTACCGGCCGGCCTGGCTCCGGAGACGACGCCGGAGGAGTGCGCCGTGGCCGCGGTGCTCGACTCCGACCTCGGATGGCGGATGGCACTGCGACCGGTGGTGATGGATCTGCCCGTCTCACAGGTCGCCTCGGTGATGCGCCGCTTCACCGGTGCCGGGGTCTCGGCGATCGTGCGGGTGGAGAGGAAGACCTCGTTCACGGTGGCGGATCCGACGGTGCCCGGCCACCGCGGCGGGGCCATGACGGCGGGGGAGATCATGGCCTCGGTGCGAGGGCTGCGGGTACGTGCGGGGCAATGGGACCGGCACGGCCCGGCGGCATCCCGGCCTCCCCTGGTGACCATGGTCCGGGTGCGCCCCTCCTGCCGCGTGCGGAACGGGCCCGGGACGGGCGGCGAGGTGCTGTTGTTCGGCGAGTGGTCCGGTCGGCAGGAGGCTCCGACCTCCCTGTGGGCCACCAACATGCCGACCGCCCGCCCCGATTCGTTGCTGCGCATCACCGGACTGACGCAGCAGGTGGACGAGGGGCTGTCGCGGGTGGCGGAGGACGTGGGGTTGCAGGACTTCGAGGGCCGGTCATTTCCCGGGTGGCATCGGCATGTGACACTCGCGTCGGCCGCCTATGCCATCCGGGTGCTCACGGGCTCCCACCATCAGGCGGCTCAACCCACCGGCCTGCCCGCGTGAGAGGGCTCCGGTGAGTCGCCCGGGGCGGCGGTCCGTCGCTGCCCCAGGACAGCCCTGGTGCGCAGCAGGCGCAACGCCAACTGGAGCTCCAGGGTGCGGGCGGGCTCCTGCCAGTCGGGTCCGAGCAGACCGGTGAGTCGTTCCAATCTGCGGGAGACGGTGTTGGGGTGCACGTGCAGGACCTTCGCGGCCCGGGTCGGACTGGCCCCGGCCGCGAAGTACGCCTCCAGGGTGCGCACCAGCCCGGCGTCACGCTGCTCGTCGTGCCGCAGGACCGAGCCGAGGACGGAACCTATGTAAGCGGTGACATCGTGGCCATCGGAGAGCAGCAGGCCCACGAACCCGAGATCCCGTGCCGCCGCGTGACCGCCCCGGCCACCGAGGGCGATCAGGGCGTCCAGGCAGCGCCGGGCCTCGTCGTACACCTCGCGGATGGCCGCCAGGTCCTGCGCCGGGCCGGCCGCGCCCACCGTCAGGGGTCCGCTGAGCAGCGGGGAGAGTTCACGGTGGATACCGGCCGCGGCGTCCGCGGCGTCCTCGCGGGGCAACAGCAGCACGACGCAGTCCCCGTGGAGCGCTCCGAGCCCGGACTCCCGGTAGGCGTGGGAGGCCGCCCAGACGGCGGCCTGGCCCCGGTCGGCGTCCACGGGTCGGACGACGACCACCGAATAACGCCGGTCGGGGTCGATGCCCAGCCGGCGGGCGCGGTCCGCGGTTCGGCACGGGGAGCGCGGGGGGTCGGAGAGCAGTTCGTCGAGGAACTCCTCGCGCAGCGGCCCCGCCGCCATGGCGGTGTTCCGTCGCAGCAACAACACCAGGCCGGCGGTCCGGCCGGCGAAGACGAGGAACCGTACATCCCCCTCGGTGAGCGGTTGGTCGGTGCATAACAGCAGGCCCCCCGGCTCCTCCCCCCCGGCCACGGCGGGAGCCACCCACAACCGGTCATCGATCCGGACGGGGGCGCCGGTGTCGATGGCGCTCAACAACGCCTTGACCGCCATCGCCTCCTCCACCTCGGCGAGCACCCCCGCATCGCCTGCCAGCGCCTTCCCATCGGTGCCGTACATCACCACGGAACCCCCCAGGGCCTCCGCCGTTCGCCGGGCGACCTCGGCGATGTCGCCTCCGTCGAGCACCAGCGCGTTGAGCTTGTCCCGCGCCTCGACCAAGCAGGCCAGCCGGGCGGTGGTGACCCGCTCCGAATCGTGTGCCAGCTCCCGGCGGACGAGTTCCGTCCTGGTCCGTTCCAGCAACCGGGACCTCTCGAAGGCGACAGCGGCGAGATCGGCGAGCGAACGCGTCAAGCTGACCTCATCGGGGGTGAAGTGCCGCAGTTTGCGATCGGCGCAGTAGAGAATCCCGAGGGTGACTTCGTCGTGGGTCAGGGGAACCGCCAGAACAGCGCGGAGCCCCTCGGCCCGGACGACCCGGTCGAGCTGCTCGGAGTGCGGGAAGGAATCGTCGCCCGGGTAGTCGGCGGTCCACCACGGCGCCCGCCTGCCCCGGGGGGCCTCCCCGATGCCATATCCCTCATCGATCTGCAGGTCGACGGTGAGCATGGTGGTCTCTCCGTCGGATGAGTGGACGTAGGAGCCGCTCTCCGGCTTGCGGAGGGTGATGAAGGCCATGTCGAGACCCAGCAGTCGGCGGGCACGTCGGGTGATGACACCCAGCAGAGCCTCCGGATCGTCCGGGACGATCATGTCCCGCGCGGTGTCCACCAATGAGGCCATCGCCGCCTCCCGGCGACGACCCGACTCGGCTGCGGCCTGCACGGTCAGCCCCAGTTGAACCGCGCGTTCCAACCGGGCCGGCCCCGCTTCCGACAACATCCGGCCGCGTGCGCCGCGCATCAAATCGTCGAAGCTGCTGCGGGGGGCTTCCCGGGCGAGCAACTCGAGCACCGTGAGCGGCTCCGCCTCGGCGGAGTTTCCGTATCCCATCAGACGTGATCTCCCAGCCATGGCGGTCTCGATCATCCGGGTGACGACAGAAACCCGGTGGCGCCGAGCGTTGTGGCGACCGGTACCCGTGAGTGCGCGAGCACCACCGCACACACGTCGGGTGGCACCGGATCACCTCCCCGTGACCACGACAGCTGGTTACCGTAACAGCGGCCGCACCTCACGTGAAGAACGGGTCGGGGAGGACCACCCGAATCCGCTACGGGGCGGGGGGGGCGGTCACAGCGCTCTCCTCGGCCGCCTCGATGCCGGCCAGCACGGCGTCCAGCAGACCGGGAAAGCGGGCCTGCAGGTCCTCCCTCCGCAGGGAGAGCAGCAGTTCCCGACCGGAGGGCCGCTGCCAGATCAGGCCGCCCTCGCGCAGCACCCGCCAGTGGTGGGTGAGGGTGGACTTGGAGACATTCTCGAGCAGGCTGCCGCACGGGTACTCGGCGCCGTCGGCCAGTGCGCGAACCACCTGCAACCGCATGGGGTTGGCCAGCGCGGCGAAGAAGTTCTCGAGCGTGATCTGGTCCCGGGAGGGGTGGTTGACGGCCATGCCCTCAAAAGTAACTCGCCTGTACGCGAATAGTCGAACACTCATACCCGGTTCCCGGGCCCGCTCGGCGTTCTCCCAGCCGGGAGCCCCGCAGACCTGACATAGCCTCGCCGCCCCGGTTGACCGCCCACTCGACACGGTACGACAATCCATGGACACTCGACTGTACGTATTTACCAATACTGTCGACCAGTACGTGCCTCTCCCCCACCACCGATCCGGAAGGTGCCCCGCACCCATGTCAGCCACTGCCTCCCCCCCGGCGTCGAACACGGCGCCCATCCGCCTGGGCTGGGCACTCGCCGTGCTCGCCTTCGCCCAGCTGATCATTTCGCTGGACTTCAACATCGTCTATGTGGCGCTGCCGGAGATCGGCTCCGAACTCGGCTTCTCCGAACAGTCCCTGCAGTGGGTGGTCAGCGCCTACGCGGTGGCCTTCGGCGGCTTCCTGCTCCTCGGCGGACGGTGTTCCGACCTGCTGGGCCGGCGGAACATGTTCATCCTCGCCCTGGCGCTGTACGCGCTCTCCTCGCTGGTGGGGGGGTTCGCCACCAACCCCGGGACCATCGTCGCCGTACGGGCCGTCCAGGGACTCGGCGGCGCGCTGCTCTTCCCCGCCACCCTCTCCCTGATCAACACCCTGTTCGCGGAGGGCGCGCCACGCAACCGGGCCCTCGCCATCTGGGGCGGCGCCGGAGCCAGTGGTCTGACCCTGGGCTCCCTCCTCGGCGGCGTCCTCACCAGCGCCTTCGGCTGGGCCGCGGTCTTCTTCGTCAACGTCCCGCTGGCCGGGATCGTGCTGCTGGTCGCGCTGAGCGTCATCCCCCGCGACCGCAGGACGGGTGAGCGCCGCAGCTTCGACCTGCCCGGCGCCCTCACCGCCACAGCCGGGGTCACCCTGCTGGTGTACGTGCTGGTCCAGGGGCCCGAGAGCGGCTGGGTCTCCACCCGGATGTTGGTCCTCGCGGTGGCCGCCGTCGTCCTCCTGGCGCTGTTCACGGTGATCGAGTCCCGCAGCAAGGACCCGCTGATGCCGCTGCGCCTGTTCCGCAACCGCAGCCTCGCCGCGGGCATGTCCATCACCTTCATCTTCATGGGCACCTTCAGCGCCCTGCCGTACTTCCTGACCATCCTTTTCCAGAACGTGCACGGCTTCAGCGCCCTCCAGACCGGCATGGCCTTCCTGGTGCCCTCGCTCTCCATCGCGGCCGGCACCCAGATCGGCGAGCGGATGGCCACCCGCACCGCCACCCGCACCACCCTGTTGGCCGGCCTCCTCATCGGTGCCGTGGGTACGGCCGTACTCGCCCTCGGGATCTCCGCGGACGGGGGCTACGGCGCGGTGGTGCCGGGGCTGATCATCTCCGGCATCGGGCAGGGCATCACCTGGACCGGCATGTGGATCGCCGCCGCCTCCGGCGTCGACCCGCGGGAGCAGGGCATCGCCTCCGGCATGGCTTCCACCACCCAGCAGGTCGGCGGTGCCGTGGGCCTCGCCATCCTGATCGCCGTGGCCAACTCCGGGATCCACGGTCTGTCGGGTGACCGGTTGAATCTCGCGATGGCCGACGGCACCCGAACCGCCGTCTACATCGCGGCGGCCGGCATCGTGCTCGGCGCCCTGGTCGCCCTGACCCTCCCACGCAGGCCGACCACGCCCCCGGCCGCCGATCCGGTCATCACCGGGGGGCCCGACCGGCTCTCCCGGGACGACCGGGACCCCCTGGAGGCGACCTCCGCCCCGGAGGCCCTGGGGGAGGGCTCCCGCGCCGGCACGTAATCGCCGGTCGATCCCCGAGGAGCGCGAAGGGGGAGGGGCACCCATCCGTGCCGCCCCCTTCGCGCCCCTGTGCTTCGTGCCCCTCCCTCTCCCAC
>NZ_VKHT01000310.1 GCF_014141535.1 Streptomyces alkaliphilus
CGCGGTGACCGCCCGGTTCCGGGCGGGGGAGGGAGCCGAGCCGGTGACCGGTCGGTGGGCCTTCGAACTGCGGAAGGACCGGGTGTCGCGGGTCGAGACCGAGGGGACCCCGGTTCCGGGGGCCTGAACCCCGCCCCCGGAACCGGGGCCGCTCGACAGATGTGCGACCGCTCCCGGGAGCGGTGCGTAACTCATCCCTTCGGATGAGCGCGGAAAAGCCCCCGCGCGCCACTCGGTGAGGCGAACGCGCGGGGGCCGGCGTCGACACGGATGTGCCGGCCGCCCCTCACCTCATAGAACTCACCTCACGGAACTCACTTCACGGAACCGGCCATCACACCGGCCACGAATTGACGCTGGAAGGCGAAGAAGATCGCCAGCGGCACCAGCATCGAGATGAAGGCACCCGGCGCCAGCACGTCGATGTTCGCGCCGAACTGTCGCATCTCCTGCTGCAGCGCCACCGTCATCGGCGGGTTGCTCGAGGAGGCGAAGATCAGCGCCACCAGCAGGTCGTTCCACACCCACATGAACTGGAAGATCGCCAGCGCCGCGATCGCCGGGCCTCCCAACGGCAGCACCACCCGGGTGAACAGCCGCACCTCGCCCGCTCCGTCCAGGCGCGCCGCCTCCAACAGTTCGCGGGGGATCTCCGCGAAGAAGTTCCGCAGCAGGAAGATCGCGAACGGCAACCCGAAGGCCGCGTGGAAGAGCACCACGCCGGGGATCGTCTCGAAGATGCCCAGCACGTTGAACAACCGCGCCACCGGGATCAGGGCCACCTGGATCGGCACCACCAGCAGAGCCACCACCAGCAGGAACCACCAGTCCCGACCGGGGAAGTCCAGCCAGGCGAAGGCGTAGGCGGCCATCGCCCCGACCACCACCACCAACACCGTGGAGGGCAGCGTGATCGCCACCGTCGTCCAGATGGAATCGGTGAAGGCGGACTTCCCCAGCAGGTTCGAGTAGTTCTGCACCGACCACTGCGAGGCGTCCGTCAGGGCCGTCCACCACCCGCCGGCGGAGATGTCCCGCGCATCGCGGAAGGAGGACACGAACAATCCCGCGGTCGGCAGCAGCCACAGCAGGCCGAACAGGATCAGGACCACCTGGGCGGCGCCACCGGCGGTCGCCGAGGCCAGGCGGGAGGCGACGGAGCGCTCCTTGCCCCGGCCGGCCGGTCCCGCCGGTCGGCCCGATCCGTCGGCCCGCGGATGACGCGGCGGTTCGGGTCGGACCGGGGACAGGGCCCCCGGGGTGTCGGCGTCCGAGCCGTCACCCCGACCGGAATCCGCGGAGGAGGGGGGGATGTGGGGCGTGCTCATCGTGATTCCTCCTGTCCCCGGGGTGCTTCCCCGCACCGGGCCGACCCTCCGCACCGGTCCCGGACCGCCGGGGCCGGCGACGCGGCGGGACCCGGGACCGGTCGACCGGGGGCGTGCGCTTCCCGCCTCATCCCTTGCGCTCCTGTCGCAGTCGTCGGATGTTGAAGATCATCACCGGCACCACCAACAGCAGCAGGAAGACCGCGATGGCGCTGCCCAGGCCCTGGTTGGGGCTGGTCCCGAAGGAGGAGAAGTACAGTTGCAGCGCCAGCACGTTGGCGTCCGGTTGGGTGGAGCCCGGCGCGATGATCAGCACCAGGTCGAAGATCTTCAGCACGTTGATCATCAAGGTCACCAGCACCACCGCCAGCACCGGAGCCAGCAGCGGGACGGTGATCCGCCGGAACACCTGCCATTCGTTGGCTCCGTCCACCCGGGCGGCCTCCAACATCTCGCGCGGCACCCCGGCCAGGCCGGCCGCGATCAGGACCATCGCGAAGCCCGCCCACATCCACACGTAGCTGCCGATGATGGCCGGGGTCACCAGGGTCGGACCCAACCAGTCCACGCCGTTGAACGAGGCGGCGAAGTTGCTCGCCGCCAGTCGCAGTTCGGCCCCGTCCGCCTCGGCCGGCAGCGAGAAGGTCCCGTCGGCGCCGGCCGTGGCGGTGGCGATCACCGTGCCGTCGCGCACCGCCTCCACGACCATTCCCGGCAGGCCGCGCTCGTTCTCGTCGACCACCCCCGGGTCGCCGCCCCCACCCGGGGCGAAGTCCAGCCACACCACCCCGACCACCGCGTCGGGGGCGGGCTCCGGCTCCACCGCCTGCCCGGCGTCCGCCACCCGCGGCGGTGCCACGCCGACCAGCGGCAGCAGCGCCGGTTCACCGACGGCGGCGGGCTCGGTGGCCACCAGGCTCTCCTCCGGTCCCGGCTCCAGCCCGCTGTCGGGCCGGGGCCGGGCGTCGGGCCAGGGCGCGCCCTCGGAGAAGGTGTCGTTCACCGAGACCAGGATGGCGTTGGCCACGCCCCGGTCCGGGTCCGCCTCGTACACCAGGCGGAAGATGATGCCGGCGGCCAGCATGGAGATGGCCATCGGCATGAAGATCACCAGTTTGAAGGCGGTGGACCAGCGGATCCGCTCGGTCAGCACCGCGAAGATCAGACCCAGCGCGGTCGCCAGGGCCGGCGCCACCAGGATCCAGATCAGGTTGTTCTGCAGGGCCCGCCGGATGGCGGGGTTGGCGAACATCTCCCGGTAGTTGTCCAGCCCCACGAAGCCGGTACCGGGCGCGTCGAAGAGGCTGCGCCACAGGGAGTACCCGATGGGATACACCACCAGGGCCCCCAGCAGCAGCAGGGCGGGCAGCAGGAAGCACGCCACGGCCCATGGGCGGGCGCGTATCACCGCCGGTCGGCCATCAGCCATCCGTCACTCCGTCCATCGGATGTCGGGTCCATCGGTTCCAGGCCCCCGGGTCGTCCCCCGGGGTGCCGGGGCGGATCGGGCGGACGGTCCCGGGGCCGCGCCGGTGAGGGGGCGCCGGGAGTCCGTCGGGGCCCGCCCCGACCGACCGGGGCCGGGGAGCCGTCCGCACCGGGACGCGCTCCCCGGCCCCTTCGTCGGGGCGGGCGTCGGGGCTCAGTCCCCGTAGGCCCGCGCCGCCTCGCTCTCCAGGTACTCCTGGACCCCGGAGATGTCCTCGGGGTCGCGCAGGAAGTCCTGCAGGGCCTGCCACATGCCCTGACCGGTGGTGCCGCCGAACGCCGCCGGAGCCTGGTCGGAGAGGTCGAAACGGAAGTCGTCGCCCGCGGCGATCAGCGCCTCCGCGATGTCCCGCTGCACGTCGTCCGGGTAGGCGGAGGTGTCCAGTTCGCGGTTGGGGGACAGGAAGCCGCCGCCCTCGGCCCAGATGCGGGCCGCGTCGGCCGAGGCGAACCAGGCCAGCAGCGCCATCTGCGCCTCGCTCGCCTCGCCGTCGGGGGCCAGCGCGACCGCGACGTCACCGCCGCTGACCACCGGCGGCTCACCGCCCACCGCGGGGAAGGGGAAGACCAGCGCGTCCTCGCCGACCACGGCGTCGGTGCCGTCGGCGATCACCGAGGCCACGAAGTCGCCCTCGTAGACCATGCCCGCCGCCGGGTTCTCCAGGTCGGCGAAGGTCTGCGTGACGGAGGTCGGGAAGTCGGTGCGCAGGGCGCCGTCCGGGCCTCCGGCCAACAGTTGATCGGAGCCGAACAGGTCGGCCAGGGTGGTCAGCGCCTCGGTGACGCTCTCGTCGGTCCACGGAATCTCGTGGGCGGCCAGTTGGTCGTACATCTCCGGACCGGCCTGCGAGAGGTAGATGTTCTCGAACCAGTCGGTGAGCGTCCAGCCGTCGCTCCCGGCCACCGAGACCGGCGGGGTGCCGGAGTCGGAGATGGTCCGCGCCACCTCGATGAACTCATCCCAGGTCTCCGGCTCGGAGACCCCGGCGTTCTCGAAGGCGGTGGTGTTGTACCAGATCAGTGACTTGTTCGCGGCTTTGACGTAGACGCCGTACTGCTCGCCGTCATGGGCGCCCAGATCCCGCCACCCGGCGGCGTAGTTGGCGTTCAGCTGTTCCATGACGGCGTCGTCCACGGGGGCCGCCCAGCCCTGCTCCGCGAACTCGTGCAACACGCCGACCTGCGGCAGCACCACGATGTCCGGCGCCGCGCCACCCGCGATCTTCTGCCCCACGAAGGTGGCCACGTTGTCGCCCGAGGGGACGAAGCTCACCTCGGCGCCCGTTCGACTCTCGAACTCGGCGACCGCGGACATGAAGTTGGCCTGCTCCGCGCCGGTCCACACCGCCGCGATCTCCAGGCGCTCACCGCTCAGGTCGGGCAGTTCGATCGAGGACTCGACGCTCCCGCCGTTGTCACCGCCGTCCCCACCGCCGCCGTTGTTCCCGTCGTCACCGTTGTCACCGCCACACGCCGTGGTCAGGGCCAGGGCGGTGGCCACCGCGACGACTCCCGCCGTGCGCCCCACGCCCCTTCGTCGGCCGGTGCCGACCCCGGTGGTTCCCGTTCTCATCCGTCGCCCTGTCAAGCGCATCTCATCGCCTTCTCGCCGGGACGCGACGGATCGACCCGGGGGTCGGGACCGCCGCGTCGCATGTCCCGTTCGTTCACAGGTCCTACGCCGCGACGTCCCCCGTCACAAGGAGGTAAACGCTCCCAACTCCGGTTCGTGACAGGGCTGTTATCGGAAGATCGGATTATGGGGTCGAAGTGACCCGGCGGAGCCGACGGTTCCGCCGGCCCGGGTCCGGGCCCCTCGGCGCGGGCGGGACCCGGAGGTCCGGCGCGGGACGGAACGCGCGCCTCACACCGGGGAGGCGGCGTGCATCGTCCTTCCCGCCCGCGCGGCGGCGCTCGCCAACAGCGCCGCGTCGGTGGGGCCGTTCCCCAACTCCCGCACCGGACGCCGGGTCGGCGGGTCCCCCGCCCGGGTCCAGTCCAGCGGCACCACGGTGGGGCGCAGCGTCGAGGTGCGGGGGATGCGACCGGTCACCCGGGCCACCTGGAGCGCCACCGGCTCCGCCCCGGTCCGCAGCACCTCTCCCCGCCCGGCGGGGGAACCCACCAGCCGCACCCGGGCACCGGGCGCCGTGCTCGGCCCGCCCGCCCGGATCAGATGCACGCCCAGCCGGGCACCGGAGGCCGCGACCGCCTCCAGTATCCGAACCATCGACCCCGCCGCCGGCCGGCCCGGGTCGCCCGCCGCGGGCGCCCACAGGCTCTCCGAGTCGTCCACCAGGACCACCAGGCGGGGCATCGGCCCGCTGCCCGGCGCGAGCATCGCCGGGAGGGGAACCCCGTCCTCCCCGTCCTCCCCGCCCGGCGCGGGAACGGTGAATCCGGAC
>NZ_VKHT01000311.1 GCF_014141535.1 Streptomyces alkaliphilus
ACGTCGCCCCGAGGCCGCCCCGGCCGCCACCGTGCCGATGGCGGCTCCGGTGGTCGAGCCGGTCGAGCCGGTCCGAGAGGTGGAATCCACCACCCTCATGCCCGACACCCGCGCCGCCGCAGGTTCCCCGGCAGCCCCCGAGCCTGTACGGGGGAATACCGCCGAACCCCCGAAACCGGTCGCCCTCCCGGATCTTCCCGAGGCTCCGGCCCCGGTCGCGGAAGACACCTCGAACTCCCTCCCCGCCGTTCCCGCGGAAAACATCGGCGCGGGAATGCCGGGCGCCGATGGTCCCGCACTGGTCCCGGAAAACCGGGAGGGAAATCCCGGCAGGGATGAAGATGGGGAGGGGGAGCCCATCGGCGAGGCGGTGATGCGTGTGGTGAATTCCTTGCGTCGACGCGATCCGCGATTGCTGATCTCCGAACGCGAGTGCCGCGCCCTGGCGCCCGGGATCAATGCCTGGCTGGTCCGTGGGGCGACCGAGGCGGAGGTGATCCGAGCGCTGTCGCAGGGGCTGCCGACGGTGCTGCGGGGACGGGCGGCGGGCATCCTGGCCTGGCGCCTGCGCGAACACCTGCCCCCACCCGCGCCCGCTCCCACGTCGGCGCCGCTCGTACCGGTGGCCCCGGGGCCGGTTCGGGGAAAGCCGTATCCCTGTCGGGGGTGCCACAACGTGGTGCTGCGCCCGGAGTCCGGACTGACCCACTGCCAGGCCTGCCGCGAGGCCCGGGTTCCGGCCGCCGCCTGACCCGGCACTCTTGCCCGGCCGGGATCGACGGCGGAGGGGTGTGCAAGCACCGTGCTTGCACGAGGCGAAGAGGCGGGGGTGTCGGGTGGAGGAGAAGCCATGAGAGGCCACCTCTCGCCGGGGCGGGGGTCCCCCTCTCCGGAGGAAGTGAGGTGGCGGGCCCCGGGGTCGCACGCCCGGCCCTCGGCTCCGGGAGGTCGTGATGCGGTGTGCTCATCAAGTGCCGGAGGGCACCCTGCCCACGGTTATCCCGCTACCCGGCCGACTGTGCGAGGAGCCGGTCCGTGGCCCGCCGGACCGGCTACGGTGGTATCCGTGTGGATGACCCGGAGCTCCGGACAAGGCGGAATGTCCGTTTCCCCGCTTCTTGTGAAAATGGGCACTCCCCGCCGGTAAACTCCCGGGTCAGTCACTCTGCTTCCCGCGCATGCGGGGATGGTTCTGATCGGGGTGGCGGAAGCGGGGCCAGGCGGGGCGGTCAACATGTTTCGCAGCCGAGCCGGCAGCGGCCCTTGGGCTCCCACCAGCCCGGCCCCGCAGATACGTCCTCGCTCACAGCTCACCTCCCGCGCCCGGTACCGGTCCCCGAAGCCCGTTCAGTTCCGACCGGTTCGTCAGCCACAACCACTCGCCGCCCTTGAAGCCGAGCCGCGCGCCGTACGCGGTGCGTACGACCTCCACGACCTGCATCTGCCGGCCACCGATCACCAGCACGTCCCCTCGTCGGACCGACCGCCGCGTGATGAGGACCGAGCGCAACCTCTCCGCCTCGTTGCCCGCCGTCACAGTCGGTCTCCCGGTGCGGCACGGTATGGGCGGGTGACGATCTCCCGGTATGTCAGGTGCTCCGGATGGGCCCGCAAGTGGCCGAGCATCCAATCCGTGCCCGTCTCGTCGTCCTCTCCGGCCGGGCCGACCTCTTCGCACACCGCGTACTGCGCGGCGAACGTGATCGGCTCCGCATCCGGCTCATGGTCCGGCTCGATCGTGTGCTTTTGGAACCACATTCGTTGAGAGGGCTCCCGCACGGCCGGGGCGGGCTCCTGGTCGCGGTTCGGCGCTCCGCAGGTGTACAGCGGCTCCCCTGCTCTGTCCCGCCCGACTTCGTGGCTTTCCTGCACCAGCTCTCCGCACCGCGTACAACGACGCAGGCCCCGCACAGGGTTCGGGTGGATGGGTCCTCCCGGCAGCCTCGCGGGGAGTGCCTCGCCAGCCGACGCATGATCTGTAACGTGATGTGTGCTCACTGTCACCATGATGGTGAAGTGAAAGGGTCTCGACTTTCATCAATGAATGAAAGTCGAGACTCCTCCCGTGTGCTAGCAGCGTGCTACACGCCGATCCACCGTGCGTAACCACGAAGCTCCGCTGAGGGTGTCCCCCGCGCCCGCAACAGTGCGTGGACCGTTTCCCTCGTGGTGGGGTGGTATCGCGTCTGTGCCGGCGCCGTGCGACGGGCCCGCTCCAGTGCCGCCAGCGCATCTCCCCGGCGCCCCACCAGCTCGTATGCGCGGCCCATGTCCATGTGGTGATGGCCCTCGCGATTCCTCACCCACCCGGCCGGCATCCGGATGCGCTCGCCCATCTCCACCATCCGCCCCACCTCGCCGAGGTCGAGCTGCGTACTGGCCGCGTGCAGCTCCACGTTCGTCGAGTCGAAGATCAGCCCGTAGGCGTCCGGTCCGGGCAGGCGGTCAGCGAGTTCCCGGGCCTCCCCGATTCGTGCCGCGACCTCCCCGGCCGCACCCGGCTTCCTCGTGCGGGAGTGCAGCACCGCGCTCTTGAGGTACAGGGCGCCTCGCACCGACGCGGCTTGTGGGTCCCCTCGTCGTACCGGTTCATCGAGGGTCCCCTCCACCCGGCCGATCTCCCGCAGCGCGATTTCGGGAAAGCCGTGATGGAGAAAGTACTCCGACCTGTAATAGACCACGGCGGTGTGGAGGTATGGGTCCCCGGAGTGCGGGATGGTCTGCTGCATCCGATCCAGGGCCAGGAGGCTGAGGTCGGTGAAGCCCAGTTTCCCGACGAAGGATCGAGCCAGGCGGTACGCGTCGGCGAGCAGGCGGTAGGCCGCCTCCCGCTCCCGGCCCTCCGGTAGACGGTCCACCACCACCAACAACTCATCGATCAGGGCTGGGGCCTCCGCGCCGATCGCCATGTACTCACCGCGCAGTCGTGTGGCGTCCAGTCGGGCGATGTCGGCCCGGATCGATGCCGGTTCACGCGGCTCGATGTCCTCGCCCGGCAGCAACGGATTCGCGATCGCCTGCCGTAGCGGCTGTACGAGGATCTCCAGCTCATCCGCTTTCAGGGCGTCCATATAGGGCTGCCCCGTAAGGTCCGTGACCGACACGCGCAGCGCTCGCGCGCACGCAGCCGTCACGAGCGGAGAGGCCGCCAGGTGCCCGGACTCCACCTTGGAGATGGTGGACACCGACAGTCCCGCGCGCTGCGCCAGGCCGTGTTGCATCCAGCCACGGGCCTTGCGCACTGCCCGGATTCTCGCCCCCACCGATACCGGCATCGGGGGCACGGGGTGTTTGTCAGTCGCATGCGTCATGCTGACTCCCCTTCCGAATCGACACCCGAACGGTACCCTTCCCGGCCTGTGCTCCGGAGGGATCAGCCCGCGCTCCGACCCTCCAGGGGGATGCGACCGGCGCGACAACCGGCTGTCCGCGCCAACCCGTACCGGCTGGAACCTGTCCCCCCGAAACCCTCGCTCCCGTGCCGGGGCGGTGGGAGAGCAACCCCTTCCCCTCACCCCCCGATACCCGCGATACCCGCGATGCCCGCGATGCCCGCGCACGCGGAGCCGGGCCCCATCCCCATTCGTGGACCGTCCAATGGGCCGTCTCCTCCTCCGGTCGCGGCCCGCTCCGAGGGGGTCATCCGGCTGTTCACGTCGTTTCCGCCGCTGGTCAGCGCGTGTCCGCCGGACTCCGACCGACCGGGCCCGACCCTCGCGTCCGGCGGGCGGGAGCCCCGGGAGCATCCTCTAGGCTTCCGGCATGGTGACGACAGCGGGCGGGGGAGGAACGACTCCGTACCGCCGCAGGCGGCCGGGCGGGCTGAGCCGGTCGGTGATCGTGGACGCGGGCCGGCGCGTGGCCGAGCGGGAAGGGTTGGGCGCCGTCACCATTCGCCGGGTCGCCTCGGACCTGTCGGTGGCCCCGATGGCGTTGTACCGGCACGTGGCGGACAAGCGCGAGCTGGTGGTCACCATGCTCGACGACGTGGCCCGGGGGCTGCCGATCCTGCCGGACGAAGGGGAACCCCGGGAACTGCTGGCGCTCGCGTTCGTCGGGTTGCGCGACCATCTGGCGGCGAGCCCGTGGGCGGTGGAGGCGCTGCGCGGCGGTGAGATCTTCGGCCCCGCCGTCCTGCCCCACGTGGAGCGGGTACTGGAACTGCTGGCGCGGTCCGGGCTGGACGAGCGGGAGACGGTGGACGCCTACTGGGCCCTGTGGTGGTTCACCTTCGGGCACCTGTCGAATCTGCCGGCAGCCCTGCCCGAGGGCCGTCGGGAGCGCATGGCACAGATGACGCGGACGGGGACCGCCGGACTGCCGAGGGTGCGCCGGATGGGTGAGATGCCGTTGGACGAGGGAGCGGCCGACAGGGCCTTCCGGGCCGGGCTGGAGGCGTTGATCGAGGGGCTGCTGCCCGCCTGACGGGATCAGCGCGTGGAGGCCCCGGGGGCGGGTGAATCGAATCGCCCGCCCCCGGGGGCTTCACCTCGCAGGCCCCCGGGTCCGGCCCGGAGGCCGGTCCCGGGGGCCGGTTCAGAGGGCTCCTTCCTCCAGGGCCTCCCAGTCCCCGGCCGTTTCCACGGCCGCGCCGATCCGTCGGATCGTCGGTCCGGAGAAGAACTCCGCCAGCGGCACCTCGGCCCGCAGCTCCTGCCGGGCGCGTTCGATGAAGCGGATGGCTCGCACGCTGTCCCCGCCCAGACTGAAGAAGCTGTCGTCCCGGCCGATCGAGTCGGTCGTGGTGTCGAGGAGGTCTGCCCACAGCTCGGCCAGGGCCCGCTCCAGCTCGCCCCGGGGTGGCTCACCGACGTGCGCGGTGTCGTCCCCGCCGCCGGCCAGGTCGCGTACGCGGGCCCGGTCGACCTTGCCGTTGGCGCTCAGTGGGAGCTGCGGCAGTACGGTGAGCCGCTCGGGCACCATGTAGGCGGGCAGCCGCTCCGTGGCCCGGCGCAGCACCTCGGCCGGGTCGGGGCCGGTGCCGGATCCTCCGGGCACCAGCGCGCCGACGAGCCGTCGGCGCGACCCCTCTCCCGCGACGACCACGACCGCGTGGTCGACCCCCGGATGCCCGGCCAGGACGTTCTCGATCTCCCCGAGCTCGATGCGGTGGCCGCGCAGCTTGACCTGATGGTCGCGCCTGCCGAGGAACTCGATCACCCCGCCGGGGCGGTAACGCCCGAGGTCTCCGGTGCGGTACCAGCGTTCGCCGCCCC
>NZ_VKHT01000312.1 GCF_014141535.1 Streptomyces alkaliphilus
GGGCCGGACGGAGGGCGGCCCGACGGGGGCCGGTCACCCTCGCGGATGACCGCCCCCGTTCGGGCCGGGAGCCGGACGGCGTCAGCCGACCGCGCCCTCCATCTGCAGCTCGATCAGGCGGTTGAGCTCCAGGGCGTACTCCATCGGCAGCTCCTTGGCGATCGGCTCGACGAAGCCGCGCACGATCATGGCCATCGCCTCGTCCTCGGACATGCCCCGGCTCATCAGGTAGAAGAGCTGGTCGTCGCTGACCTTCGAGACGGTCGCCTCGTGGCCCATCGTGACGTCGTCCTCGCGGACATCCACGTAGGGGTAGGTGTCGGAGCGGGAGACGGTGTCCACCAGGAGCGCGTCGCACAGCACGCTGGACTTCGAGCCCTCCGCGCCCTCGGCGATCTCGATCAGGCCCCGGTAGGAGGTCCGGCCGCCGCCGCGGGCCACCGACTTGGAGACGATGTTGGAGGAGGTGCGGGGCGCCATGTGAACCATCTTCGCGCCGGCGTCCTGGTGCTGACCCTCGCCGGCGAAGGCCACCGAGAGGGTCTCGCCCTTGGCGTGCTCGCCCATCAGGTAGACGGCCGGGTACTTCATGGTGACCTTGGAGCCGATGTTGCCGTCGACCCACTCCATGGTGGCGCCCTCGTAGGCCACCGCCCGCTTGGTCACCAGGTTGTAGACGTTGTTCGACCAGTTCTGGATCGTCGTGTAGCGGCAGCGGCCGCCCTTCTTGACGATGATCTCCACGACCGCCGAGTGCAGCGAGTCGGACTGGTAGATCGGGGCGGTGCAGCCCTCGACGTAGTGGACGTAGGCGTCCTCGTCCACGATGATCAGGGTCCGCTCGAACTGGCCCATGTTCTCGGTGTTGATCCGGAAGTAGGCCTGCAGAGGGATGTCCACGTGGACACCCTTGGGCACGTAGATGAAGGAGCCACCGGACCACACCGCGGTGTTCAGCGCGGCGAACTTGTTGTCGCCGGTCGGGATGACGGTCCCGAAGTGCTCGCGGAAGATCTCCGGGTGCTCCCGCAGGGCGGTGTCGGTGTCCAGGAAGAGGACGCCCTGCTTCTCCAGGTCCTCGCGGATCTGGTGGTAGACCACCTCGGACTCGTACTGGGCGGCCACGCCGGCGACGAGGCGCTGCTTCTCGGCCTCCGGGATGCCCAGCTTGTCGTAGGTGTTCTTGATGTCCTCGGGCAGGTCCTCCCAGGAGGTGGCCTGCTTCTCGGTGGAGCGGACGAAGTACTTGATGTTCTCGAAGTCGATGCCGCTGAGGTCGGAGCCCCAGTTGGGCATGGGCTTCTTCCCGAACAGCTTCAGCGCCTTCAGGCGCAGGTTGAGCATCCACTCCGGCTCGGACTTCTTCGCCGAGATGTCGCGGACGACCTCCTCGGAGAGGCCGCGCCGAGCGGAAGCACCTGCCGTGTCGGAGTCGGCCCAGCCGTACTCGTAGGTGCCCAGACCCTCCAGTTCGGGGTGGGCGGTCTCCGTGGGGAGCGTCATGCGGGGTTCCTCCCGGCAGTACGTGGTGATGCGGTCTTCGCGGTGGTGTTCGATGCGGCTCCCGGGGCGCCGGGGGCGGCCCCGGTGGGTCTCCCGCCGCGGGACGGGGGCCGGGACGCGTGCCGGTGGTGGGCGCGCGTCCGGTCCCCGGGCGTGGTGGACGGCACGAACGTGGTGCAGACCCCGTCGCCGTGGGCGATGGTGGCCAGACGCTGCACGTGGGTGCCGAGCAGGCGGGAGAAGACCTCGGTCTCCGCCTCGCACAGCTGCGGAAAGCGCTCGGCGGCGTGGGCCACCGGGCAGTGGTGCTGGCACAGCTGCTCCCCGCCCGGCGCGGGGGCCGAACGGGCGGCGGCGGCGAAGCCGTCCCGGCTGAGCGCGGCGGCGAGGGCGGCGGTGCGACGGTGCGGTTCGGCCCGCTCGACCTCGGCGCGGTAGCGCTCGGCGAGCGCGTCGGCCCGGGCCCGGGCGAAGGCCAGCACGGCGGCCTCGCCCAGCTCCCCGCCCCCCGCGCCGCGGGCGATCCACCGCAGCGCGTCGACGGCCAGCTGGTCGTAGGCCTGCTCGAAGGACTCCCGGCCCTCGTCGGTCAGCGCGAAGACCTTCGCGGGCCGTCCCCTGCCCCGCGCACCGTGGACCCGGCGCTCGCGCGCCTCCACGATCCGGTCGGCGGTGAGGGCGTCGAGGTGCCGCCGGACGGCGGCCTGGGTCAGACCCAGGCGCTCGGCCAGCTCGGCGGCGCTGGAGGGGCCGTGGTCGAGTATGGAACGGGCCACCCTGCCGCGGGTGCCGTGCTGCTCCTCGGAGGCGGGCAGGCCGGGGTGCGGAGGCGCGGTGGTCGCGTCGACCGACCGGCTTCCCTCCCGCTGGGCATGCTCGCTCCGGTTTTTCACAACACCATTGTTGCGTAATTCGCCGGCGCCGGGCAAGCCGGCCTCCGGCGCGCCGGGATGCCGTACGTCACGTAAGGCATGCCTAACCGAAGGGGATTCGGGAGGGGCGCGCGTCCCCGCCTCCGGCCGAGGGGGCGGGACGAACCGACGACCACGGATGCCCGCCCACCGTCACCCGACGGTGGGGCGGGGGCGTGCCCCCGGGCGGTCGTGGTTCGTCGGCCGGGGGACCGGGGCGCGGGTCAGGCTCCGGTGTCGGCCACCCCGGGCGCCGCCGCGGTGGACTCGCGCACCACCAGATCGGTGGCCAGGGTGGCCTGTGCGGCGGTGCGACCGTCCTCGTCCACGGCCTGGAGCAACAGGTCGACGGCGGTGCGTCCGGCCGCGGGGGTGGGCATGACGATGGTGGTGAGCTTGGGACGGTTGAGTCGCCCGGCGACCGTGTCGTCGACACCGACGACACTCATGTCGGCCGGCACCTCCGTGCCGAGTTCGCCCAGTCCTTCGATGAGCCCGATGGCGACCAGGTCGTTGTAGGCGATCACGGCGGTGACACCGCTGTCGCGGACCGCCGTCGCCGCGGCGATGCCGCCGCGTTCGGTGGGCGCGTTCGGCCCGATGACGGTCAGTCGGAGGTCGGCGCGCTCGGCGGCCACCGCGGCGGCGCGCTTCATCTGCTCGCTGCTCCACGAGCCGCGCGGCCCGGAGAGGAGGCCGAGTCGACGGTGGCCGAGTCCGGCGAGGTGCTCGACCGCCAACTCGGTGCCGTGACCGATGTCCATCAGCACCGCGGACAGCCCCTTGACCCGGCGGTTGACCACGACGAAGGGCAGTTCCAGGCCCAGTCGCTCGATGGCCTGGTTGGTCAGTCGGGGGGCGACCAGCACCACGCCGTCCACCTGCTTGGCGAGGGTGCGGATCAGTTCCTCCTCGGCCTGGGGGTCCTCATCGGTGTCGGCGACGAAGACGTGGTACTCGCGCTCCCGGGCGTAGGCCTGGGCCGCCTTGATGAGCGGCGGGAAGAAGGGGTTGGCGATGTCGGAGACGATCAGCCCGAGGTTGTGCGTGCGTCCGGTGGTCAGCGCCCGGGCGGCCCGATTGGGCCGGTACCCCAGTTCGGCGGCGACGGCCATCACCCGTTCCCGGGTGGGGGTACTGACCAGGTTGGGAGCGGAGAAGGTGCGCGAGACGGTGGAGACGTGCACCCCCGTGGCCCGCGCTACGTCACGAATCGTTACGGCCACTGTGGTGCCGCCTCCCCCGTCGGCCGACCCGCCGTGAAGCGGTAGACCGTGGTCGATGTGTACTCCTCGCCCGGGCGCAGGACGGTGGAGGGGAAGTCCGGCCGGTTGGGCGAGTCGGGGAAGTGCTGGGTCTCCAGGCACAGCCCGCTGCCCCTGCCGTACTCGGCATCGGCCAGCATGTTCCCCGAGTAGAACTGCACTCCGGGTTCGGTGGTCGAGACCAGCATGATACGGCCGGAGGACGGCTCCGTGACCCGGGCCACCGGTACCGGGACGTCGTCCACCGCGGGGGCGCGGAAGACGTAGCAGTGGTCGTAGCCGCCGGCGAGCTTCAACTGCGGGTGATCGTCGGCGATGCGTTCGCCGATCCGGTGGGGTTCGGTGAAGTCGAAGGGGGTGTCGGCCACCGGTTCGGGCTTCCCGTCCGGGATGAACTCCTCGTCCACCGGCAGGAACCGGTCGGCGTCCAGGGTGAGTTCGTGGTCGTCCACGGTCCCGGCTCCGGCGAGGTTGAAGTAGCTGTGGTTGGTGAGGTTGACGTGTGTCGGCGCGTCGGTCACCGCGTGGTAGTCGATGCGCAGTTCGCCGCCGTCGGTGCCGGGTACCAGGGTGTAGGTCACCCGGGCCCTCAGCTCGCCGGGGTAGCCCATCTCGCCGTCGGGGCTGATGTGCTCCAGCACGATCCGCGACTCGTCGACCTCCAGCGTCTCCCAGACCCGCTTGTCGAAGCCCAGCGGACCGCCGTGCAGACCGTTGCGCCCGTGGTTGCGGGGCAGTTCGTGGTCCCGACCGTCCAGGGTGAAGCGGGCCCGGGCGATGCGGTTGCCGTACCGCCCCACGACGGCGCCGAAGTAACGGCTGCGCGTGACGTAGTCCTCCATGGAGTCCAGACCGATGACGACCCCGCCCTCGTCCCCGCGGGCGTCGGGTACGCGCAGCGATTGGATGACGCACCCGTAGGTGAGCACCGCGGCGGTGATGCCGTGGGCCCGCAGGGTGTGTCGTCGGACCGGGGTGCCGTCGGGGGTACGGCCGAAGTCATCTCTCACGCGACTCACCGTAACCTGCAAACGGTTGTAAAGAATACCCGCAGGAAGTCTTGACGTTTCTCCTTTGTTACGCCACGGTTCTGCAACCGCTTGTTATGTGGATGGGAGAACCGGGACCAATGAAGGTGCTCGTGACCGGCAGTGCCGGCCGATTCGGACGCAGCGTGGTCGCCGCGTTGGCGTCCCGTGGCCACGAGGTCATCGGGGTGGACCTGACGCCGGGCCCCCGGGGGGCGTGCGCGGCGGTGCTCCCCGCGGACGTCACCGACACGGGCGAGGCCTTCGAGGTGGTCGCCCGGTACCGGCCGGAGGCGATCGTCCACCTGGCCGCCATCGCCACGCCCTTCGGCCGCACCGATGCCGTGACCTACCGGGTGAACACCTCCGCGGCTTTCAATGTATGCCAGGCGGCGGTCCGGCTGGGAGTCCCCCGGGTCATCGTCGCCAGCAGCCCCACGGTGATGGGATACGGCGCTCCCGGTGGGTGGGTCCCCGAGTACCTGCCCCTGGACGAGGCC
>NZ_VKHT01000313.1 GCF_014141535.1 Streptomyces alkaliphilus
CGGCCTCCCCCGACGGTATCCCCTCCGCCGTCACGTCCTTACGGGATGCCCGCTTCCGGAGCCCGAATACCGCGTGGATGAGGAGAAGTTGGGTGGAAGCGCGCCGCTCCGGGACCACCGCTCCGGGAGTGGGGGCAGTGATCGAGGCGACGTGCGGGGAGTCGGGACGGTCGCTGTGAGGGCTCGCCGATCCCACCCCGGGCGGGGCACGGGACCCACGGGGCCGACCTCCGAACCCCGGCCGGTGACACCGGGTCCCGGGGTCGACCGGCACCGTTGGCGGCACGGTCATCACCGAGACCGTCCCCGGGGCGACAGGGGGCGGCGACATCCGGACGCGGCACGGCCGCCGGGACCGGGGTCAGGGGCGCGGGACGCCCCCGGTGGACGTCGCACCCTCATCCCGACTCCACTGTGCCTCGTAGCGACGCAGCACGGCCGCCTCCTCCCGGGCCGGTTTCCCGGCACGGCGCTCGCCGTGCAGGTACCAATGGGCGGCCGGTAGCGGAGGGATCAGGAGCGCCAGGGTCAACCAGGGGAACCACACCGCGTCCAACGCGCACCACACGGCCGCGGTGAGAAAGAAGAACGTGATCCCGAGTGCCGTGACCCGGCGGGCGCGCGGGGACCAGCGGTGGTGCTCGTACAGCGCCATGAGGGCCTCCCCCGCCCGCAGGGGATGCACCGCGTAGCCGGAGGGATCGGGGGGAGCCGGGAGCCAGGAACACCCGTCACGGAACCGGTCGGTGGCGCGCCGCGCGCGTTCGCGGGCGGCGGGGTGGTCGTCGCGGACCAGGTCCAGCCGGAAGGCACCGCTGGGTGCCACCCGATGGGAGGTCACGCGGTAGCCGAACTCGTGGGCTGCGATGACGTATTCGCACGCCTCGCCGTGGGCCGGCTCCTCATCGGGCACAACGGTGAAGGAGAGGCGTCGGCGGCCGTCCAACCGGGAGAGGAAGTCCTCGAACACGAGCCGCCTCCGCCCTGTCCCTGCCGGACCCGCTGGTTCACGGAACCTCACTTTCGCACGGTACCCGACCGCTGCCCGAGAGGATCACGCCGCCCTGCAGGTCGCCCGGAACTCATCACGCCCCATGGGCCTTCGTACCGCCACGGCCCCGCTCTCACTCACGACCTCCCCGGATAACGCTTCGCGGTCTCGACATCCTCCGGAGTCCGGTCCGGTAGACCCCCGAAACAGGTATGACAAGCACTTCACAGCGACGCAGATCCCACCGGGAAAATAACAGAAAAAACGAAAAAATCTCACCCCTTCCGCTCGGCTTGAATCCCGGGGTCACACCAAGAAGCAACTCGTTCAATTCTCTGTTATTTTGACACGACTTGATCGAATCCATTGTTCCCGGCTCGAAAAACTCATACTCGCGACATGAAGGACCCAGCACACGCGACAATCGAGCGCTTCCTCGAGACGTTCGAAAAAGATGGCACACGCAGGCAACGACGCACGTACCTTCAGTAGTACCTCACCTTCCTCGCACAATTCCGATCCATAAACACAAGCAAGCGAGAAACATTCTCGTTCAGGCCGGCAGCAAAAGTGCGAGATGTTCACACCTCCCTCACGGCAGGGATCAAGTCCCGGAGCGGGAAGGGCACGACGACCTGAATCAACGAGCTGTTTCCAGCAGGATGACGATCGAAGGGCACATTGACCGAAGCGCGATCCTGTCAACACACCCGGTAGGCTGGTTCGACAGCGCGGAGTTCATGCGGGCCTACAACAACACGGGAAGCAAGGTGTGGGATCCCCTGGCCACGGCCGGAGATTGGAATTCCTTCTTCGCCCAGCCGAATGGTTCCCTGGCCCGACGCCTCTCGGAACTGGTCCTGGTGAGCGACTACGAGATCACGGTGACCAGCCACACCACGTACGAGCAGAGCGAGGTCGCGAGGTTCGAGGCGGGCGTTCAGGGAGGCGTATGGCCATTCTTCTCCGGTTCGCCGGCTGCCACGCACAACACCGAGATCAAGCACAATGAGGACAACACCCTGTCCGTGAAGCACACGCTGGAGGGATCGCCCCAGATCCGGGGCATCACCTACCAGAACGCGCCGAACCAGCGCAGAAGTTCGTGAGGGCCCCGGTTCCCCGGGGCCCTCACGCCGTGGAGCTCGGTGAATCCTGACAGCCGAGTCGGCTGAACATCGGAGTTCCCTGCTCTTCTCGTCACCCAAAAAGTGGCTCGCCTCCCCGAACAGGAAAGAGCTTTTCGTCTTCCTTCCGTCAACCGAACCGGCAAGCCGGGGTCCTTGGGAAGACGATTCGGGGAGACGAAATGTGGTCGCCACGTCGTTTCCCTCTTCTCCAGCCACGTGCCGGGCCCGCACCCGTCGCTCGTTCGGGGGGATCGGGTCGAACGGGGCGGCGCGGCGGCATCCGGGCCGTCCCCGCCGGCGGCAGGATCTGCCCTCCGATCGGCACGGCGGAGGGAACGGGTGTGACGCAGGGCGTCGAGGCACGGCGGAACCGACCGGTGGAAGGGGCGGGGCGGACCCGACGACCCCGGCGAACGGGGATGGCGGTGGCGGCCGGTATCGCGGTGGCGCTGCTGGCCGGAACCGCCGGCACCCCCGCCGGGGCGACCGGGACGAGCGAGGGGCCCGGTACGGCCCGGGAGCGGGCGCCGGGGACCACCGCCCCCGACTCCCCCGCCGAGGCGGCCGGTGCCCGGCTGGCCGCCGACCGGGCGGAGCGGGCCGGAATCGACTGGGGTCCCTGCGACCCCGCCACCCGCCTCCCCGAGCCGGTGGAGTGCGCAACGGTGACCGTTCCCGTCGACTACGCCGACCCCTCGGGGGACTCCCTCGACCTGCACCTCAGCCGGGTGACGGCGAGCGGTCCGGCGGAGGAGCGGCGCGGCGCACTGCTCTACAACCCGGGTGGGCCGGGGGGCAACGGCATGTCCTTCCCGCTGTTCCCGCTGCGGTTGGCCGCCCCCGTGTGGCGGGACCTGAACACGGCCTACGACATGGTCGGTTGGGCCCCGCGCGGGGTGGGTCCCTCGGCGCCGGTCTCGTGCACGGATCCGGAACTGTTCGGGCGGGGCCCAGGGGTCGTCCCCCGGCCGCCCTCCGAGGAGTTCAAGCGGGAGATGGACCGCCGGGCGGCGGAGTACGCGGCCGGGTGCCCGGCGAACCGGGGCGAGTGGGCCGGCGCGCACACCACGCCGAACAACGCCCGCGACCTGTACGTGTTGCGGGCCGCCCTCGGTCGGGAACGGCTGGACTACCTGGGTGTCTCCTACGGCACCTACATCGGCTCGGTGTACGCGACGCTCTTCCCGGAGGCCGTGGGCCGGATGGTACTGGACAGCGTCGTCGACCCCGACCCGGTGACGATCTGGTACGACAGCAACCTCCTGCAATCCCTCGCCTTCGAGAGCCGCTGGTCGGACTGGAAGGAGTGGGTCGCCCGTCACCACGACGCCCACGGTCTCGGGGAGACGGCGCGGGACGTGCAGCGCGCGTTCGAGGCCCTTCTGGACGCCGTGGACGCCGAGCCGCTGGAGGGAGTCGTCGGCTCCAAGGAGGTGCACGAGGCGTACCTGTCGGTGGCGTACGCGGACGCGGCCTGGCCGGGCGCGGCGGCGGCCCTGGCGGCGTTCGCCGCCGGGGACCCGGAGCCGGTGCTGCGCGCCTCCCGCCCGGGCACCGATCCGGCGGGGATGGTTCGGCGGGAGAACTCCAACGCCGTCTACACCACGGTGGAGTGTTCGGACGCCCCATGGCCCCGCTCCTGGGAGCGCTGGGACGCAGACCACTCGATGATGGCCCGACAGGCACCGTTCGAGACCTGGGAGAACGCCTGGCTCAACCTGCCCTGCCGGCACTGGACGGGCCCGCAGAACCGCCCGGTGGACGTGCAGGCGGGGCCGGGGGAGCTGCCTCCGATCCTGCTGGTGCAGGCCGACCGGGACGCGGCGACGCCCGCCCGGGGCGCGTCGGAGGTCGCGCGGCGGCTGCCGGGCTCGGTGCTGGTCGCCGAGGAGGGGGCGGGGAACCACGGCGTGACGGGCGGCAACGCCTGTGTGGACGCCCTGATCCGGGCGTATCTGCTGGACGGCTCGGTACCGGCGGGCGACACGGTGTGCGCCGGGCGCGCGGAGCCGGAGCCGCTGCGGCCGGTGGCCGGGGAGCCGGAGCCGGAGCCGGAGCCGGTGGGGGCGGATGGTCCGGAGCCCGGGCCGGAACCGCGTTCCCCCGGTTTCGGCCCGACGGCGGTCGCCGGTCCGGCCGCGCTCCTCGCCGAAGGGCTGCCGGGCGTGCTCGGGAACGGCACGGGGGCGCCGGGGTTCGTGCCGCTCCTCCGGTGACGGGTCGTCCCCCAACGGGTCGGCGGGCGGACGACGGCCGGGGCGGCGGCGGGACATGCCGGCCGCCGCGCCCGGCCGGCCCGGGTCTCAGGCCAGACCGGTGATCAACTCGGGCACCGAACGGCGACGACCGGTGTAGAAGGGGATCTCCTCCCGGACGTGCCGACGGGCCCCGGAGCCGCGCAGGTGCCGCATGAGGTCGACGATGCGGTGCAGTTCGTCGGCCTCGAAGGCGAGGATCCACTCGTAGTCGCCCAGCGAAAAGGAGGCGACGGTATTGGCCCGCACGTCGGGGTAGCCACGCGCCATCTTCCCGTGCTCGGAGAGCAGCGCCCGCCGCTCCTCGTCCGGCAGCAGATACCACTCGTAGGAGCGGACGAAGGGGTAGACGCTGACGTAGTCGCGGGGCCGCTCGTCGGCGAGGAAGGCCGGCACGTGGGCCTTGTTGAACTCGGCCGGGCGGTGCAGCGCCATGTTGGACCACACCGGTTCGAGGGTGCGGC
Organism: Streptomyces alkaliphilus; assembly: GCF_014141535.1. Classification (GTDB taxonomy): domain Bacteria; phylum Actinomycetota; class Actinomycetes; order Streptomycetales; family Streptomycetaceae; genus Streptomyces; species Streptomyces alkaliphilus. The sequence goes on from NZ_VKHT01000313.1 coordinate 4,841, forward strand.
CGAAGCGGGTGCGGCGGAAGAGGTTGTAGGCCTCCTGGAGCGCGTCGGAGGTCTCGGCGTGCCACCAGACCATCACGTCGGCGTCGGCGCGCAGCCCGGAGACGTCGTAGGTGCCGCGCACGACGACGTCCTTGGCGGCGAGCTGCTCGAACAGCTCGGTGACCTCCTCGGCGAGGCCGGAGCGGTCCTCCGGCAGCACGTCGCGCAGGCGGAACACCGACCAGGCGGTGTAGCGGATGACCTCGTTGAGGTCCCTGGCCTTCTTCCCCGCGTTGGGGGTCCTGTCGGTCTCGGCAGTACTCATGGGGTCATTCTCCCGTGTCGTTCGGGGTGGGCCGGCCCGGGCCGGCCCACCCCGAACGACAC
>NZ_VKHT01000314.1 GCF_014141535.1 Streptomyces alkaliphilus
CGCTTCACCCGCGCCCGGTGACGATGACACCGTGGGGGAAGGCGGTGCGGTGGGCGACGTCGAAGAGGGTGGGGTCGAAGGCGCCGTCGAGGAGCGGGGCCCCGGCGCCGGCGACCACCGGATAGCTCTTGATCACGAGTTCGTCGATCTCGGGCAGGAGGGTTCCCGCGAGCTTTCCCCCGCCGCAGAGCCAGATGTCCCGGTCGCTCTCCTCCCGCTTGAGTTCGCGCACCAGGCCGATCGGGTCGTCCGGGACGACGGTGACGGCCGGATCGATGTCGGGTTCGAGCGTGCCGGAGACCACGTACTGCCGCAGGTGGGCGTATGGGCTGGTGATCCCGTGGTCGAGGGCGGGGCGATAGGCGCCGAGGCCCATGACGACGGTGTCGAAGTGCCGGTTGGGGGTGTCGACGAGGCCGACGGCGGCGCGGGCGGCGGTGGGGACGGTCTCGGGGTATGTCGCGCCCATCCATGACGAGTAGGCGGCGCCCCGGTCTCCCTCGCCCGGGGGGAAGAAGTCGTACTCCCCGCCGGGGCCGGCGATGCGGCCGTCGAGCGTGACGGCGATGTAGTACACGAGCTTTCGCATTCGTTGACAACTCCGTTCGTAGTACTCTGATTGAAGTGGTGTGAACGTAGTACTACGGTTGGAGTGGTGTCAATGGTGAGGCGGAACGAGCAGCGGCGCGTCGCCCTGGTGGACGCGGCGATCGAGGTGCTGGCACGCGAGGGGGCCCGGGGCCTGACCTTCCGGGCGGTGGACGCCGAGGCCGCCGTGCCGCCGGGGACCGCGTCCAACTACTTCGCCAACCGCGACCAGTTGCTCACCGGAGCCGGCGCCCGCGTCTACGAGCGGCTGCACCCGGGTGAGGCCGCCCTCGCCCGCCACCGCACGGTCCCCCGCGACCGGGAGACCTACACGGAGCTGATGCGCGAACTCGTCGGCCGCGTCTCCTCCTTCCGCACCGGCTACCTCGCGCTGCTCGAACTCCGCCTCGAGGCCACCCGCCGCCCCGAACTGCGGAGGGTCCTCACCGAGCGGGTCCGGGCCGACGTCGATGCCAACATCGCCCACCACGAGGCGTCCGGACTCCCCGGCGACGCCACGGCCGTCAAGCTGCTGATACTGGCCCTGAACTGGCTGATCGTCGAACAGCTCACCCTGCCCGAGGTCTTCACGAAGGAGGAGCGTGAACAGCTCGTGGCGGCGGCGGTCGACCGGATCGTGGCGGGCGGGTAGCGGCGGCCGGGTAGCGGCGGGGCCGGCTGTCCGGCCCCGCCGGTCGTCAGAGCGCGACGCGGATCGGCCGGGCGTCCCGCCGGCCGTACGCCAGGACCCGGGACAGCACCTTGCGGAAGCGGGCGATCTCCTCGGCGGGCGCCTCCAGGACCGCCTCGATCTCCGGATCGGAGAGGTTCGGGGCGGGCAGGGCGGAGGGGTCCAACGACACCCGCAGCACGTTCCCGCGCAGGACGGCCTCGCGCACGCATCCGTACGCCGTGCCCTGATCGACGGTAACCGGGCAGTGGGTGTCCAGGCCGGACGAGACGTCCTGCTCGTCCGGCTCCCCGCCGTCGCACATGAAGGACAGGAGGAAGCCGTCGCCGTCCCGGTGCTCCGCGACACCGGCTTCGAGGAAGTCGCCGTCGGGATCCGTCTCCGCGCTCGCCACCCGTGCGATGAACCGATGGGTCATACCGGGGTTGTATCAGGCCGTCCGGCCTGCCGGGCGGGCTCCGCCGGCTGCACGGCGCCCCGGAAGGTGGCGCGGTAGGCGCGGGGCGAGACGCCGATCGTCTCCCGGAAGTGCTGCCGCATCGCGCTCCCCGTCCCGAAGCCCGTCCGGGTGGCGATCGTGTCCACCGGAAGGTCGGTGCCCTCCAGCAACCGGCACGCCTGCTGGATGCGTTGGTGGGTGAGCCACCGGATCGGGGTCACCCCCGTCTCCTGCCGGAACCGACGGCTGAGGGTGCGCACGCTCATCGACGCCCGCCGGGCCAGCTCCTCCAGGGTGAGCGGTTCGCCCAGGTGTTCCAGGGCGTGCAGGCGGGCGGGGGCGGTGGAGGACCCGCCGGGCCCGGGGACGGGGCGGTCGATGTACTGGGCTTGGCCGCCCTCGCGGTGGGGCGGGACGACGGTGCGGCGGGCCACCGTGTTGGCCACCTCCGCGCCGTGGTCGCGACGGATCATGTGCAGGCACAGGTCGATGCCGGCGGCGACCCCCGCCGAGGTGAGGACGTTCCCGTCCTCGGTGTAGAGGACATCGGGGTCCACGTCGATCTCCGGGTACAGGGAGCGCAGTTCCCCGCAGGACTTCCAGTGCGTCGTCGCCCGTCGCCCGGTCAGCAGGCCGGCGGCGGCGAGGGCGAAGGCGCCGGTGCAGATCGAGGCCACCCGGGCCCCGGCGGGGATCCTGCCGAGGGCGGCGCGGACCCGGGGGTCCAGGCGGCCCCGTTCCTGCGGGCCGTAGTCCTCGTCCGCCGCCGGGACGATCACCGTGTCGGCCTCCTCCAGGGCCTCCGGGCCCCGTCCGACGCGGAGGGTGAAGTCCGCGTCGGTGGTCACCTCCCCGGCCTCCGGCGCGCAGGTCACCACCTCGTACAGCGGCCGGTCGTCCGCGTCGAGCGCCGTCCCGAAGAGGCGGTGCACGATCCCCGCCTCCAGCGGGATCAGCCCCGGCCGGACGAGGACCACCACCCGGTGCGGTCCCTCTCCGGTGCCGTTCTCCCCGATCCCGCGCTCCCGGTCCATGGCCGGATTCTTGCACAGTGTGGCCATCCGGCCAGTGGTTTCGTTTCCCGGGCGCTCGAAGGATGTGGGGCATGACGACGAGCGCCGCACACACCCGCCGGGACGCCGGACCCCCGTCCTGCGGGGACCCGTCCCCGCCCCCACGGGACGCGGGCGGCCGGGCGTGGGGAGTGGCCGCCGTGACCGGGGTCGCGATCGTCGTCGCCGGTGTCTTCTCCACCATCCCCGGTCTCCTCCAGGACCCCCTGCACCGCGAGTTCGCCTGGTCCCGGGGCGAGATCGGCCTGGCCGCCTCGGCGAACATGGTGCTCTACGGCCTGACCGCGCCGTTCGCCGCGGCCCTCGCCGACCGGCTCGGCCTGCGCCGCGTCGTGGCCGGGGCCCTCGGCCTCCTCGTCGCCGGCGCGCTGCTGAGCACGGTGATGACCGCCGCCTGGCAGTTCGTCCTCTTCTGGGGGCTGCTGATCGGCTCGGGCATGGGCGCGCTGTCCATGACGCTGGGCGCGGTCGTCACCCACCGCTGGTTCGTCGCCCACCGGGGGCTGGTCACCGGCCTGCTCTCCTCCGGCGGCGTGCTCGGCCAGATGGTGTTCCTGCCCGGGCTGGCGTGGATCGTCGCCCGGCACGACTGGCGCCCGGCGCTGATCGGGCCCGCGCTGCTCGCCCTCGCCGTCGTGCCCCTCGTCGTGCTCCTGCTGCGCGACCACCCCGCCGACATCGGACGGCGCCCGTACGGCGGCACCGTCCCCGTCCCGAAGCCGCCCCCGGTGCCCGGCGCGGCGCGCCGCGCCCTGACCGTGCTGCGCCGGGCCGCCGGCACCGTCCCCTTCTGGGTGCTCGCCGCCGCGTTCGCGATCTGCGGGGCGACGACCAACGGCATCCTGTGGACGCACTTCGTGCCGGCCGCGCACGACCACGGGATGCCCGCCGGCACGGCGTCCGGACTGCTCGCCCTCATCGGCGTCTTCACGGTGGTCGGCACGGTCCTCGCCGGGCGGCTCACCGACCGGATGGACCCCCGCCGTCTGCTCGCGATCTGCTTCGCGCTGAGGGGGGTGCTGCTGCTCTCGCTGCCCGTCGTGCTGGCGGCGACCGTCACGCCGGCGACGATGGTCTTCGTGGTGGCCTTCGGGCTGGTGGACCTCGCCACGGTCCCGCCCGTGATCGCCCTCTGCCGCCGCTTCCACGGCGACGACGGGGCCGTGGTCTTCGGTTGGGTCGCCGCGACACACCAGGTGGGGGCGGCGATCGTCGCCTTCCTCGCCGGTGTCGCCCGGGACGCCTTCGGCAGCTACACACCGGTGTGGGTGCTCCTCGCGGCGGCCTGCGCGGTCGGAGCCCTGCTGTCCTCCGTCCTGCGGGGCGCCGGCCCACCGGACGCCGCCACCCGCACCGGCGGGTGACCCCGACCCCGGGCCCGCGCCGGCGCCCGACGGTCAGCGGCGGGTGGCGAGGACCAGGCGGCAGCGGGGGGAGCCGTCGGGGCGGTGCCCCAGGGCGTCCAGCGCCGGGGCCTCGACGTCGAACCCGACCCGGCGCAGGTCCGCCAGCACCTCCGTGAGCCGGAAGGTGCCGTAGTACATGACGAACGGGGGCCGCCACAGCGCGTTGCGCACCCGCATGGCGGCGTCGAAGCCGCGCAGCAGCCAGAACTCCCGCGAGGAGGGAGGCAGGGGCGCGGCGACGGGGAAGGCGAACCGCCCGCCGGGCCGCAGCGCGTCCCGCACCCCGGCGAAGAGGCCCGGCCGTTCGGCGGGCAGGAAGTGACCGAAGGCGCCGAGCGAGATCGCGATGTCGAAGGCGCCCTTCGGCGTGAACGGCAACCGGCGGGCGTCGGCCCGCACCCAGTCGATGGGGATGGCGCCGGGCGGCTTCGGCACGATCTCGCGGGCGACGTCCAGCATCCCGGCGCTGAAGTCCACCCCCACCACCCGTTCCCGGCACACCCCGCGCAGCATCGTCGTCCCGGCGCCGGTGCCGCAGCACACGTCGAGGCCGGTGCCGAAGGGGCCGAGCCGCCACAACACGTCGCCGACCGCGTCCACCACCCGGTCCGGCGTGCGGAACGGGGTGTGGTCGAACTTCGGCGCCAACAGGTCGTACCCGCGCTCGGTGGAGGAGAGCGCCTGTACGGCGAGTTCGCGGAGCGTCGGACCCTCGGGGGAGAACACGCCCCCACCGTATCGGGCCCCGGGTCAGCGGATGTCCGCCTCCGGGTGCTCGGCGTCCCAGCGGCGACGGGAGGCGGCGATCGCGTCGCGGTGGTCGGCGAACTGTTCGCGGTTCCGGGGCCTGGAACGCCTGCCCGCCTCCACCGTCTCCTTCCTCGCCCTGGTCGGCCCGCTGGTCGCGGCGGTGCTGGGGTGGGTCGTGCTCGGTGAGGCGTTCACCGTCCGCCAACTGCTCGGCGGCCTGCTCATCGCCGGTGCGATCCTCCTCACCCAACTCGTCAC
>NZ_VKHT01000315.1 GCF_014141535.1 Streptomyces alkaliphilus
CCGTCGACCCTCCCCACGTCATCGTGACCTCCCACACCACACCGTCCACCGCCGCCACCACCGTCACCGGGGCTTCCCCCGACGCCGTACCCGACTCCCGCGCGGTCGCGGCGGCGGACGCCGCCGTCACCCCCGCCGACGGGGACGCGCCGGTCACGTCGCCCCCGCCGGACCTGCTGAGGCAGTACGCCTGGCGGGTCCTGCGGCAGAACTGGACCGGCGCCTCCACCGTTCCGTCGCTGGGCCTGTACCCCCACCAGTGGAGCTGGGACTCCGCCTTCATCGCCATCGGCCTGCGCCACCTCTCCGCCGCCCGCGCCCGCCGCGAACTGGAGACCCTCTTCACCGCCCAGTGGGCCGACGGCCGGGTGCCGCACATCGTCTTCAACCCCGACGTGCCGCTGGGCGCCTACTTCCCCAGCCCGGACTTCTGGCGCTCCTCCACCGCCGGCGCCCGGGTCGGCGCCCCCGGGACGGTGGAGACCTCGGGACTGATCCAGCCGCCGGTGCACGCCCTCGCCGCCTGGCTGGTCCACCTGGCCGACCCGACCGGCTCCGCCCGGCGGGGCTTCCTGTCCCGGATGTACCCCCGGCTGGTCGCCTGGCAGCGCTACCTCACCGACCACCGCGACCTCGGCGGGCGGGGCCTGGTCTCGATCGTCCACCCCTGGGAATCGGGGATGGACAACAGCCCCTGCTGGGACGAGCCCCTGAGCCGGATCGTGCCCGCGCGGGCCGACACCTTCCGCCGCGCCGACCTCGACCACGGGGACGCCTGCGATCGGCCCACCGATCTGGACTACGGCCGCTACGTGCGGCTGGCCGCCGATTACCGGGACCACGGCTACCACGACGCGAGCGCACCGCACCGATTCGCCGTCGAGGACCCCGGGGTCAACGCCCTGCTGATCGCCTCCGAGCGGGCCCTGGCCCACATCGCCACGGCGATCGGCGCCGACCCCGAACCCCACCGCGAGCGGGTCACCGACCTCACCGACGCCCTGGTCGAACGCCTGTGGGACGCCGAGAACGGCATCTTCCTCTGCCACGACGTGCGCGGTGGCGGCCCGATCCGGGAACTGAGCTGTTCGGGGCTGCTCCCGCTGATCGTGCCGGGTCTGCCCCCGGAGGTCTCGGCCGCGCTGCTGCGGACGGTCACCGGCCCGCACTTCGGCCTCGGCTCGACCACCCGAATGGTGCCCAGCTACGACCTGCTCGGGGCCGCCTTCGACCCGTCCCGCTACTGGCGCGGCCCCGCCTGGTTCAACGTCAACTGGCTGATCGAACGCGGGCTGCGGGAATACGGTGAGCACGCCCTCGCCGAGGACCTGCGCGCCTGCGTGTTGGCCTCGGCGGTGTCCTCCGACTTCGCCGAGTACCTCGACCCGTACACCGGACGGGCCCGCGGCACCCGGCAGTTCGGCTGGACCGCCGCCCTGACGGTGGATCTGCTGGGCGCCGTGCGACCTCCCGAGCCGGTGCCGCACGAGCCGACCATGCGCCGGGCCTCGGATCCGCCCCGCCGACCGGGTCGAGCCCCCGCCGGCGGCGGACGTGCCGGCGGGCCGGGTGGGCACGCCGGACACGGTCCCGGCGGTCACGCCGGCGACCGAGCGCGCCCCACGGGACCGACGGGACGCCCCGATCCGGGCCCGGACACCGGGCCGGCGGAGCCGCCGGGGGGACCGGGCCGGATCGGGTTATCGGACCCGTCGCCGGTCGGGCCGGCCGCCGCGGCCGACTCGGGGACCGGGGTCGAGGGCCCGGGCACGCAGGACGGAACCACCGGGGAGGGCGTGGGCCGCTCGCTCGGCGACCGCCCGTCCCGAAGCGGTCATCGGGACACGCCGGCCGTCGAGCCGCCGGTCGACGTCCCGGGGACGACAGCCGCGGCCCGTGCCGCACAGAGGGAGGGGACTTTGAGATGACCGTCACGCACCACCGCCTGCTCGTCCACAACGGCACCTTCGCGCTGCTGGGTCCCTCGGGGGACATCACCGGTGCGCGCGGGGCCCTGCCGGACGGCCTGTTCACCCGGGACGCCAGGCACCTCAGCCGATGGCAGCTCACCGTGGACGGCACCACCCCCACCGTCCTGGTGCCGACCACCGGGGGCTCCGGCGAGACCGCCTCGTGCGTGCTCGCCCCGCCCGGCGGTCGCGGGGAGCCGCCCGCGGTCACCGTCTTCCGCGAGCAGACGGTGACCGCCGGAACCCTGGTGGAGCGGATCAGGTTGGTGAGCAACCGGGCGACGAGCGGCCGGACGATGGTCGCCCTCACGGTGGACGCCGACTTCGCCGACCAGTTCGAACTGCGGTCCGACCACCGCTGGTACGACAAGCCCCACGCGGTGCGGAGCCGTGAGACCCTGCCGGACGGGGTGGCCTTCGGGTACCGGCGCCGCGAGTGGCACTCGCGCACGGTCGTCTCCGCCGAGCCCGCCCCCGACGCGGTGGAGGACACCGGCAGCGGCGCCCGCCGGCTGGTGTGGCTGCTGGAGTCGGCACCGCGCGGCTCGGCGGAACTGGTGCTGCGGGTGGCCGCCCACCCGCACGGCGCACCCGGTCCGGCCACCGGATCCGACGACTTCCCCGCCGCCGGGACACTGCCCTCCGCGGGCCCGGGAATGGGCTCCCTGGATCGTGCCTGCGCCCGGGGGGTCGCCGATCTGGCCGCGCTGCGGATCCCCGCCGAGGGCCCGGACGGCACCATCCACCGGGTTCCGGCCGCCGGCGTGCCCTGGTTCCTCACCCTGATGGGCCGGCACGCCCTGTTCACCTCGCTCCTCGCGCTCCCCCACCTGCCGCAACCCGCGGCGGCCACCCTGCCCGCCCTGGCCGCGACCCGGGCGACGCAGGAGGACCCGGCGCGGATCGCGCAACCGGGCAAGATCGTGCACGAGGTGCGCCACGGGGAGCTGGCCCACTTCGGACAGGTGCCGTACGCGCGCTACTACGGTGCCGTGGACAGCACCCCGCTCTTCCTCGTCCTGCTCGACGAACACGCCCGGGTGACCGGGGACACCGGTCCGGCCCGTGCCCTGGAGGGCGACGCCCGGGCGGCGGTGGAGTGGATGTTCCGCCACGGCGGACTCGACGGGTACGGCTACCTGGTCTACCACCCGGACGAGGGCGGGCTGGCCAACCAGAGCTGGAAGGACTCCCCCGACGCGATCTGCTTCGCCGACGGCACCCCGGCGAGGGGCGCGATCACCTCCGCCGCCGCGCAGGGATACGCCTGGGACGCGCTGCGCCGGACCGCCGGTCTGGCCCGCCGGGTGTGGGGCGACCCCGGGTGGGCGGAGCGGTTGGAGTCGGCGGCGCGGGACCTGCGCGAACGCTTCCTCGCCGACTTCTGGATGCCGGAGCACGACTTCCCGGCCCTCGCCCTCGACGGCACGGGCCGGCGGGTGGACGCCCTGGCCTCGGATGCCGGGCATCTGCTGTGGTCGGGGATCCTCGACGCGGAGCGCGCCGTCGCGGTGGGGCGGCGGCTGCTGGAACCGGACTTCTTCTCCGGCTGGGGCGTGCGCACCCTGGCGGCGGGTCAGGACGCCTACCATCCGCTCGCCTACCACCGGGGCGGGGTCTGGCCGCACGACAACGCGGTGTTGGCCCTGGGGCTGGCCCGGTACGGGCTGCGCGCGGAGGGCGACCGGCTCCTCTCGGGGCTGATGGCGCTGGCCGAACGGCACCACCACCGACTGCCGGAGGTGGTGGCCGGGTACGGGCGCGAGGAGTGTCCCGAGCCGGTGCCGTACCCCTACGCCTGTTCGCCGCAGGCGTGGGCCGCGGCGGCGCCGCTGGCCCTGTTGACGGCCCGTCGGGCGGCCGAGGGGGGTGACGGCGTGGCGGCGGACAGCTCGGAGAACGGAGCGGGAGACACCTCGGGAAACGCCGCGGGACAGAGCGGGGAGCGGCTTGCCGGGAACCCCGTCCCGGAGTCGGCCGCCGCCGGTTGACGGGGCGTCCACCCGGCCGGCGCCGGTCGCGGGCCGGGTCCCGGCCCGCGACCGGCGTCAGCCGCCCGAGGTGTCCAGCTCGGCGTCGGCGACGATCGCCGGACAGTCCATCGGGTCGTCGAGCCATCCGTCGGGAAGAACCACCCGGTTGCGTCCGGAGGTGCGACCGCGCGGTCCGTCCGCGCCGGCCGGCCAGGGCTGGTCCAACTCCAACTCCTCCAGCAAGCCGGCCAGTTCGTCCGGTGAGGAGGCGACCGCCAGCCGGCGGCGCGCCTCGGATCCGACCGAGAACCCCTTGGTGTACCAGGCGACGTGCTTGCGGAAGTCGATGACGCCGCGCGACTCGTCCTCCAGCCACTCCCCGAGCAGTCGGGCGTGGCGCACCATCGTCGCGGCGACCTCGCGCAGCGTCGGCCTGGCGTATTCCGCGCTTCCCCGCCCCTCGAAGGCCGCCACCAGGTCGGCGAACAGCCAGGGACGGCCCAGGCAGCCGCGCCCCACGACCACGCCGTCGCAACCGGTCTCCCGCACCATGCGCACGGCGTCGTCGGCGGACCAGATGTCGCCGTTGCCCAGGACCGGGATCTCCGGCACGGCCTCCTTGAGCCGGGCGATGGCCGACCAGTCGGCGGTACCCCCGTAGTGCTGGGCGGCGGTGCGGCCGTGCAGGGCGATGGCGGTGACCCCCTCGTCCACCGCGATACGGCCCGCGTCGAGGTGGGTGAGGTGGTCCTCGTCGATGCCCTTGCGCATCTTCATGGTCACCGGGAGACCGCCCGCGCCCCGCACCGCCTCGCGAAGGATGGCGCGCAACAGGGGGCGCTTCCACGGCAGGGCCGAGCCGCCACCCCGGCGGGTGACCTTGGGGACCGGACAGCCGAAGTTGAGGTCGATGTGGTCGGCGAGTCCCTCGTCGGCGATCATCCGGGCGGCGCGGCCGACGGTCACCGGGTCCACCCCGTAGAGCTGCACGGAACGGGGGCGCTCATCCGCGTCGAAGTGGACCAGCCGCATGGTCTTGGCGTTGCGTTCGACCAGGGCACGGGTGGTGATCATCTCGCTGACGAACAGTCCCCGGCCCCCGCTGAACTCCCGGCACAGGCGGCGGAAGGGGGCGTTGGTGATGCCCGCCATGGGGGCCAGCACCACCGGCGGCCACACCCGGTGGGGGCCGATGACCAGCGGTCCGGCGAGGGCCTCCGGCGGCGGTTGGGCACCGGCGGGGGCCATCGGGG
>NZ_VKHT01000316.1 GCF_014141535.1 Streptomyces alkaliphilus
CTCCACCCGCTTCCGGGCACCGCCCCGCGAATCGCTCACGGTCCGATCCGGTCGACCGGCCCTCCGTGATCAAGTTGTATGGCACCGCGGGTTGATCCGGATCGACCCCACGGGAGACGATGACTGCTCCCCGTGTCGCCATGGGAACCCATCGCGACGTGGGGAGCGTCCCGTCGTGTCCCGGGAGCGCTCCAACGCGCCCCGGAGTGAGTCGACGTGTTCGACCCGGGGACATCGGGACGCTCACGGGCAGGGAAGGGAAGAGGCGGTACGGATGGTGGCCACCCGTGGCCCGGGAAAAAACGCGCCCCCGCCGTACAACCCATACGGGGGAGAGCGTGTCCAACAACCGTGGCAGAGGTCCTCGAATTCGTCGCCCCCATCCGCCCGACGCGCCCTCTCGGCCTCCCCGGTCCGCGCACCGGGGGACTTCCCGTGATCGCGCCGGTGCCGGCGCGGGGCGTGACCGCGCGTCCTTCGCGCTCCGACGCCCCGCCGGAGCAGCGGACCGCGGACGCGGCGATGGCTGAGGGCACCACCGTCGACCATCTCACCGAGACGTACCGGGCGCACTACCGCTCGCTGCTCGGCCTCGCCGCCCTGCTGCTGGACGACACGGCCTCCTGTGAGGATGTGGTGCAGGAGGCGTTCATCCGGGTGCACTCGGCGCGCCGCCGGGTGCGGGACCCCGAGAAGACCCTGGCCTACCTCCGCCAGACGGTCGTCAACCTTTCCCGGTCCGCGCTGCGCCGCCGCATCCTGGGCCTGAAGCTGCTGTCCAAGCCGATGCCGGACATGGCCAGCGCGGAGGAGGGGGCGTACGAGCAGTTGGAGCGTGCGGAACTGGTGAAGGCCATGCGCGGCCTCCAGCGCCGGCAGAGAGAGGTGCTCGTGCTGCGCTATTTTGCGGACATGTCCGAAGCCGAGGTGGCCCGAACCCTGGGCATATCGGCGGGGTCGGTCAAGGCGTACGGCTCCCGGGGCATCGCCGCCCTGCGGGTCGCCATGGAGGCGGCCAGGTGAGCGCCCGCGACCACGGAGCCGGGGATCCATCGGCTAAGTGTCCGCCGGATCGCCCGGTCGACGGCGCGGGCCCCGTCGGGGACCGTTCCGGCACCGACACCCCCGCCGGCCCGGCGGCCCCGGAGCCGGTCGAGGACGCGCTGCGGCGCATGCTGCACGAGTCCGTCGAGGACCTGCGCCCCTCGCCGGTCGCCCTCGAGACGCTTCGGCGCGCCGTGCCCGCCCGACGCCGGAGGCGCCACCGGTTGGCCGCCTCCGCCGCTTCCGTGGTGGTGTTGGCGGTGGGCACCCCGGCGGTGCTGCACGCCACCACCGCCTCCGGGCCGGCCGACACCTCGCCCGTCGGGGGCGGATACCAGGAGGGCGCCGGTGGAAGCACAGGTGCCAACGACCCCGCCGGTGGGCCGGGCATCCACAGCTCCGGCGGCGCCGGCGAGGACACCGCCGGCGACGGCGTCCCGGACGGCCCCGGGGAGCCCGACGCCGGCGCGGCCGACGGGGACGGTGCCACGCCCGAGGAGCGCCGCGAGGCGCTGGCCCTGGCCTCCCCCCGGTGTGAGCGTTCCCACCTGGGGGCGGCGCGCACCGAGGTGGGGGCCCCGGACGGGGAGGGCCACGTCCACGGTGTCATCCGCCTGGCCAACATCTCCGCGGAGGCCTGTCGGGTGCGCGGTGCGGGTGATCTCGTCGCCGCGCCGTACGGGGCGTCCGGCATCGACGTGCCGGTACAGGTGATGGATCGCACCGAGGGGGACCGGGCGACCGGATTGCCGACGCCGGCGAGCTGGGAGCAGGATCTGGTGCTGCTGCCCGGGGAGAGTTACGCGGTGCGCTTCGCCTGGGTCCCCCGGCGGGGCACCACCGACGGTGGTTGCCCGGTACCGGGCCGGCCCGGTACCGAGCCGATCGAGAGCGAACCGCCGACCACCGTCGGAGGTGCCGGTGAGCCCGGGGAGGAGACCCCGGGAGGCACCGATCCGGAGACCGGCGAGGGCGCCGACGGCCCCGGTGAGGGCGGTGTGACGTCCGCCGGGGCCGGCACCGGCGGGGTCGACGGGGATGGCTCCCCGTCGACCGGGTCCGGTGCCGGTGGGGAGACCGGCGGGTCCGGTTCCGGTGGCGGGTCCGGCGACGGCGAGGCCGAGGGAGCCGGCGAGGCCGGCACGGTCCTGCGCTACACGCCCGCCGTCGGGGACCCGCAGGCGGCCCGGATCGAGCTGCCGGGCGTGTGCACCGGCACCGTCTACCGCACCGGCGTGCTGGCCGACCACTGACGGCGGGGCGGGACGGCCCCGAACGCCCCGGGGGCGCGGACCGACCCGCGCCCCCGCACGGTGCCGGCGGCGGAGCTCCGTCGCCGGCACCGTGCGTTTCGGGCGGACCCGTCCGGTTCCGCCCACCCCGACCCGGTCGGCGCGCGCCGGCCGAGTACCGTGGGCACGTGTACCGGTTCCTGCTGACCCCGCGCTGGTGGGCGATCAACCTCTTCCTCGTGCTCGCCGTGCCCTTCTGCCTGATCATGGGTTTCTGGCAACTGGGCCGCTTCGAGGACCGGGTGGACGGTCACCGCGAGCACCAGCGGCAGATCGCGGAAGGCGCGTCGGTCGTGCCCGTGCCGCTGGAGGAGTTGCTGCCCCCGACCACCGACACGGTCGGCGGAGCCGCCGAGGTGACCGGCGAGTGGGACGCCGCCAACGAACTGCTGGTGCCGCGTCGTTCGGCCGAGGGCGAGCCCGGCTTCCGCGTCCTCACCCCCCTGATCCCGGCGGACGGCGGTCCCGCCGTCCCGGTGGTGCGCGGATGGCTGCCCACCGAGGCGGTGCCGGACGGGGTGCCGCCCGCGGCCGACGGCCCGGTGACGGTGGTCGGCATCCTGCAGGCTCCCGAGTCACCGCGCGCGATCGGCGCACCCACCGGCCTGCCCGACGGTCAGGTCGGGGTGATCGGCGCGGCATCGCTGATCAACGTGCTGCCGTACCCGGTGCTGGACGGCTGGCTGACCGTGCGGGAGGCGGAGGCGCCACTGGTGGTGGTTCCGCCGGAGGCGGCGGCGGGGACGGTGCTGGACCTCAAGGCCTTCCAGAACCTCGGGTACACCGCCGAATGGTTCGTCTTCGCGGCCTTCGTGGTCTTCATGTGGTACCGGCTGCTGCGCCGGGAGGTGGAGATCGAACGGGACGCACTGGCGGAGGGGGAGGCGAGCGGCAGCGCTTCCGGGGGCCCGCGGCCGGGACCGTCGCCCGGGGCGGGGGCCCCGGCCGACCCGGCCGGGACCCCCGATCGAGGCGGGGACCCGGCGCCGGTCAGTCCCCCGGCGCCGGAAGATGCCTCAGCGCGAACCCGATCTCCAGCCGGGTCTGCTTGACCCGCTCCTCCACGACCAGGGAGCCGTGCCCGGAGTCGTAGCGGTAGACCTCGTGCGGGGCGCCGCGCGCGGCCAACCGCTCCACGTAGTTCTCGATCTGCCGGATCGGACAGCGCGGGTCGTTGACCCCCGCGGAGATGAAGACCGGGGCCTTGACCCGGTCGACGTGCGTGATCGGCGAGGAGGCCCGCCACTGGTCGGGCATCTCCTCCGGGGTGCCGCCGAACAGGGTGCGGTCCAAGGCCTTCAGCGCCTCCATCTCGTCGTGGTAGGCGGTCACGTAGTCGGCGACCGGCACGGCGGCCACGCCCACCGTCCACAGCTCCGGCTGCACACCCAGGCCGAGCAGCGTCAGGTAGCCGCCCCAGGAGCCGCCTGAGAGCACCAGCCGCTCCGGGTCGGCGGGGCCCTCGGTGACGGCCCACTCCCGCACCGCGGCGATGTCCTCCAGCTCGATCAGCCCCACCCGGTGCTTCAGCGCGTCCGTCCACTCCCGGCCGTAACCGGTGGAGCCCCGGTAGTTGACCCGGATGACGGCGAACCCGTGGTCCACCCAGGCGGCCGGCTGAGCGGCGAAGGAGTCCGAGTCGTGGGCGGCCGGGCCGCCGTGGATGTCGAAGACGGTGGGGAAGGGGCCCTCGCCGGGCGGGGTCTGCACCAACACGTGGATCGGCCCGCCGGGGCCCTCCACCCAGGTGTCCCGCAGCGGCACGGAGGGTGGGGCGGTCGGGCCGGGGGCCTCGAGCACGATCCCGCCCGCGGTGGAGCCCACCCGGGGCGGTTCGGCGGCCGAGGACCACAGGTACTCCACCGTGCCGTCGGGCCGTGCGCCGGCGCCGAACACCGAACCCGCGGGGGTGTCGAGCCGCTCCAGGGGCCCACCGGCGCCCGCCGTGCCACCGTGCGCGTCGGTTCCGCCCAGCGGGGCGAGCGGCCACCGGTACAGCTCACCGCGGGCGTGGTGGTCGTGTACGACGAGCAGGGCGGAGCCGTCCGGGTACCAGTCGGCGTGCACGTCGCCGGGCAGGTCGATGCCGATCTCCTCGGAGCGGCCGGTGGTGGGGTCCCAGAGCATCGGTGCCCAGTGGCCCCCGCGCTGGTGGCCGACGAGCAGGCGGTGGTCCCCGGGCACGGGGGAGAAGCCCCACACCGACAACCCCAGGGGCTCGGTGCCGCCCCGGGTGTCGTCGAGTTCGGCGACGGTGCGGCCCTCGCGGTCGACGACGCGCAGCGCGGCGTGCATGGTGTCGCCGTGCTCGGTGTGCTCCAGGGCGATCAGCCGGCCGTCCCGGGACAGGTCGCCGACGCCGGCGGACTCGCGGTGGCGGTAGATCTCCACCGGCTCGCCACCGGCGGGCGCCAGGTGGACGGTGGTGCCCTCCTCCTCGGTCATCCGGCCCACCACGGCGGTGCCGTCCCGGCCGAGGGCCAGGCCGGCGGACCAGGCGGGGGCGAGGCCGGGAACGGCGGTCTCGTCGGCGCCGCCCTCGAAGGGCTGCCGGCGCCAGACGCCGAACTCGTCGCCGTCGGTGTCGTCGAACCACCACAGATGGGAGCCGTCGGGGGTGAGGGTTCCGTCGACGGTGCCGTTCGGGCGGTCGGTGGCCTGCCTGCGGGTGCCGGCGGCCCGGTCCCAGGTGTACAGCTCGAAGGTGCCGCCGACGTTGGAGACGAACAGCGAGCGGTCGGGGGCGTCCTCGGCCCACTCGGGAAAACCGACGCGCGGCGCGCGGTACCGCTTCTCCCAGTCGGGCAGCTCGTCCCAACCGGGGGGCGTGGCGGAGGAGGGTGG
>NZ_VKHT01000317.1 GCF_014141535.1 Streptomyces alkaliphilus
GGATGGGAGCCGCGAGGCCCCGACGGGGGAGATCGGCTCGGAGGGTGATGGCGGTGTGCGGCGCGGAGGCCGGGACGACGGGACCACCGGGAACCCCGGGAACAACCGGGAACAACGGGACGCCGGAGCCGGGACCGTGACCGAGCGCGCCCCCGCCGGGGGACGCGGCGCGCAACTGGCCCGGACCGGCCTGCGGTCCGGCTGGACCACCGGGGCCTGCGCCACGGCCGCCTCCACCGCCGCCTACACCGCCCTGCTGACCGGCGGGTTCCCCGACCCCGTGCGGATCACCCTGCCCAAGGGGCAGACCCCGGCATTCGCCCTCGCCGTGGAGGACCTGGCCCCCGACCGCTCCACCGCCACCGTCGGGGTGGTCAAGGACGCGGGTGACGACCCCGACGTCACCCACGGCGCGCTGGTCCGCTCCACCGTCCGCCGGCTGCCGCCCGGCTCCGGCGTGCGGTTCGTCGCCGGCCCCGGCGTGGGCACCGTGACCCGCCCCGGCCTGCCCCTGGAGGTCGGCGAACCCGCGATCAACCCCGTTCCCCGGCGCATGATGCGTGAGCACCTGACGGAGGTCGCCGTGGTACACGGCGGCGGCAGCCGCGACCGGGAACCCGACGTGGAGGTGACGATCTCCGTGGACCACGGCGAGGAGATCGCCCGTTCCACGTGGAACCCGCGCCTGGGCATCCTCGGCGGCCTGTCCATCCTCGGCACCACCGGCGTCGTGGTGCCCTACTCCTGTTCGGCGTGGATCGACAGCATCCGGCGCGGCGTGGACGTCGCCCTCGCCGCCGGCCGCGTCCACCTGGCCGCCTGCACCGGCTCCACCTCCGAACGGACCGTGGTCGCCGAGTACAACCTGCCGGAGGACGCCCTCCTCGACATGGGCGACTTCGCGGGCGCCGTGCTGAAGTACGTGCGCCGGCACCCGGCGCCCCGGCTGACCATCTGCGGCGGCTTCGCCAAGCTCTCCAAGCTCGCCGTGGGGCACCTGGACCTGCACTCGGCACGATCCGCCGTGGACAAGGGCTTCCTCGCCGAGCTCGCCCGGCGCGGCGGCGCGGGGGAGGATCTGGTCGCGGCGGTGGCCGGCGCCAACACCGGTCTGGACGCCCTCCAGCGCTGCCGCGCGGCCGGTGTGCCCCTGGGCGACCTGGTGGCGGTCGAGGCCCGGGACCAGGCCCTCGCCGTGCTGCGCGGGGCGCCGGTCGCGGTGGACGTGGTGTGCATCGACCGGGCGGGCACGGTGGTGGGCCGCAGTGCGGTCCACGGCCCGGAGGCCGCCTCGGATTGACGCACCGCGGCCCATGACCGCCACCCCCGGTGGTGGGTTCAGAAGCTCAACAAAAGCCTTCCCCGAACACCTCCCGCCGCCAAGCGGCGGTGGGCCTGTGCGACCTGTTCGACGGGCAGGATGTCGGCGGTGCGCGGCGTGAGACGCCCCTCGGCGGCCAGAACCACGATTTCCCGCAGGGCCACCGCCATGGCCGGATGGTCGAGCACGAGCGCCCGGTGAATCCTGATGCCGCGTTCCGGGGGGAGCGGGATCGGGCGGCAGGCGACGAACGCTCCCCCCTCACGGACCGCGTCGAGGGCCGGCCGGCCGAGGACAGCCGCGTCCACCAAACCGTCCACCCCACCGGGAACGGCCGCACGAAAGGTCCTCCCCGGGGTGGTGGAGCGGGGAACGACCACATCGGCACCGAGCCCGAGCACCGGATCCCGATCGCTCTCGGCGGCGTCCGCGACCACGCGCAGCCCCCGGTGTTTTCCCAGTTGGATGGTGAACCCCCCCACCGCACCCGCGGCACCGGTGACGCCCAGGGTGGCACCGGGAGGGAGCGACAGCAGCATGAGGGCCTGGTGCGCGGTCAGGGAATTCATCGGCAACCCTCCCGCGTCTCCGGGGTCGAGGCCCCTCGGTGGCAACTCCACCACCTGATCGGCCGGGACGACGACGTACTCGGCCTGCGCCCCGCCGGTCGGCGTGAAGGGATTGACGAAGGCCATGACCGGGCGACCGGTGATGTCATCCACCCCCTCGCCCACGAGGTCCACCGTCCCGGAGACGTCCATCCCCGGCACGTGAGGGGGTGGCAGGTGAGCCACGCGGTCGGCCAACGCCCCTTCCCGTAACAGCAGATCGGTGGGATTAACGGCCGCGGTGATGACCCGGAGGCGCACCTGGCCCGGTCCCGGGCGGGGAATCGGCAGGTGAACGACCTCCAACACCTCCGGCCCGCCGAAACGGGAAATGCCGACAGCCTTCACGATGATCTCCTTCCTCTCGCCGCTCGAACGTCTTCCATAAGGTCGAGGAGAGCCGTCTCGCGTTGCCCCGGGGTACCGGTGAGGACATGGACCCTCACCCCGGTTTCCTCCAACGTGCTGAGCAACAGCCGGTCGGAAAGGACGCGGAAGGTCCGACTGATCGGTGGTTTCCCGTCCCGGAGAGGAAATTCCACCGGAAGGTGCAGCCACAAGTCGTACGAGCCCACCGCCCGATGGATGATCTCCCGCCCCAGCCCCGCCACCACATCGGAGACGGGATCGGCGGAAGGGGGCAGCGGTTCCTCCCGTTCCGGACCGGGATGTGTGCCCACCGCCAGCCGGACGGTGGCATACACCCATTCGTGCAGTGTCGAACCGTCGGAGAGGAAACCGGTCGTACACCGTGCCTCCTCCAGCGAGCGCTCCACGTAACGCCGGACGGTGAGCTGCAGGAGCCCCACGGAGTCCACCTCGTCCAACCCCGCGGGCGGCATCCCGGCGGGGTCCCGCATGGGGGAGCCGTGCACCACGGGAAGACCGGTGCGCGCGGAGACCGCCCGGGCCAGGGTGCTCTTTCCGGCTCCGTGGGCTCCCGTGATCGCCACCCTCATCGCCGGCCCCCGATCCTTCGGGCCCCGACGGGAAGGGGCAGAGGGGGAGCGGCCTCGGTGGCCGGAAGGAACTTCCAACCGGACGTCCGACCGACGGCATGAAGGACGGGGTCTCCGCCCACCACCACGGCCTCCCCCGTCAGGCGGAGCATGGGCAGGTCGGACTCGTGGTCACCGTAAGAGACGCAACGCGCCGGACTCACGCGCAAACCCTCCAGCAGGTGACGCATCGCCTGCTCCTTGGTCGGTCCGAGCATCTGGACGCTCAACCGGCCGGTGAGCCGGCCGGCGCGCTCCTCCGGACACGAACACAACACCACGTCGGCGCCCAGGTACCGCGCCAGGGGGTCCAGGCACGGCGAGAAGGAACCGGACACCAGGACCACCACATCCCCCCCGTTTCGGTGTTCCTCCAGGGCCCGAACGGTCCAGGGGTTGAAGAAGCCGCCGTTGTCCAGTTCCCGGCGAAACCACTCCTCCCCCTGCTCCAGGAGTTCCTCCCGGTCCGCCCCCGCGTACCAGGAGAAGTACAGGCTTCCGGTCTCGGAGCGCGGGGCGCCCGTGACACGGAGGGCCTCCAGGTGCCGCATGTGGTCCCGGAAGACACCGGGCGGGTGTCCGGTGAGGGCCAGCCGGTACTCCAGGAAGCGGAACATGCCGACGACAGTGGTGAGCGTGTGATCGACGTCGAAGAACGCGACACGCGACACGCGGTGGGAAGTGCCGGCTCCCGGGGCACGGCCCCGGGAGCCGGTCGATGTTTCACCCACGGACGCCCTTGGAACGCAGCAGGTCCACCACGTCGGCGGGGGTGCGGGCATCGATGATCTCGGCGTCGGCTATCTCCACCCCGTGGGTTCTGGAGAGCTTGACAGCCAGCTCGACGAGTACGAGGGAGTCGAAGTCCAGGGTGGCGAAGGGGACATCCGAAGCCATGTTCTCCGGCATCTCGTGGACGGTGTGCAACAGGTCCAACACACTCGCCGTGAGATCATCGGATCGGTGGGTCGGATGGGTGGAAGAACTCACCTGCATGTGGTTCACGACATGTCCTTTCTCCGGAATTCGTGACTTTCGCGTGGGACGTGTGTGGCCGGTCATCGAGGAATGCGGTCACACCGGCCCGGAGCCCGGGGCGGGAGCCCCGGTTCAGGCGGGGGTGAGGTCAGGCCAGGTGAGGACCACCGAGCCCCAGGTGAGTCCGCCGCCGAAGGCGGTGAGCAGGACCCGGTCCCCCGGAGCCACGGCATTCCTGGCCACGGCATCGGCGAGAGCGAGCGGTATGGAGGCCGCCGAGGTGTTGCCCACCCGCTCGATGTTGGTGACGACGCGCTCCGTGTCGAGTCCCAATTCATCTGCCAGGGCATGGAGAATCCGCAGGTTGGCTTGGTGCCCCACGAGTCGATCCACCGAATCGGCGGTCCAGCCGACCTGTTCCAGCAGTCCGGTGGAGGAGCTGGCCATGCGGTGCACGGCGTGCTGGAAGACCTCACGGCCGCGCATCGTGAAGTAGGCGTCCTCCGGAGTGGGAGGAGCGTGGGAGGCCCGTTGCCGGGACCCTCCGGCGGGTATGTGGATGAGGTCCTTGTGGCTTCCGTCCGAGCCCAGGTCGAAGCCCGCCAGCGCGCCGACCTCCTCCGGAGTTCCCCTTCTCAGCACCACCGCCCCGGCTCCGTCGCCGAAGATGACGGACGTGGTGCGGTCCTCCGGATTGAGGATGGTGGAGTACGTCTCCGAGGCCACCACCAGCGCCCCCCGGGATCGGCCCGCCTCGATCGAACCGGCGGCGCAGGCCAGGGCGTAGACGAAACCGGAACACACGGCGGAGAGGTCGTAGGCGGCGATCTCCCCCAGCCCGAGCCGGGCGGCCACGTCGGGAGCGGTGGCGGGACACGGGTGATCGGGCGTGGTGGTGGCCAGGACCAGGGTGTCCACGGTGACATCCGGACCAGCCGATTTCAAAGCCCGGTGGCCGGCCTCCACCGCGAGGTCCCCGGTCGAGACCCCGAGGTCGGCCCAGCGGCGCTGACGGATGCCGGTGCGGGACCGTATCCATTCATCGGAGGTGTTGAAACGTTCGGCCAACTCCTCGTTGAGGACTCTGCGCGGCGGAAGATGGGTGCCCAGGCCGGCAAGCACGGCGGCGGTCATCCGAGACCTCCGCGGTTGTGTGAACACATTGCGGTCTCCCGATCCGAAGGGTGAGGTGTGAGACGTTTTCCCGGTGGTTCCCGATTGGTTGGGGGGGACGAAAGGGCGCCGAGCTTCGGAGGACCGTGGGGTGCGGGGC
>NZ_VKHT01000318.1 GCF_014141535.1 Streptomyces alkaliphilus
GTTCAGCGGGGGGTCGGGGGCAGGTCGCGCAGGGTGTGGTCGATCAGCCCCGCGATCCGGTGCACCGCCTCCCCGGTGAGCAGGGAGTAGTGGTGGCCGTCGACGATCTCCTCCTCGACGGGGCCGCGGACGTGCGGGTGCCAGCCCAGGGCGGGCAGGTCCTCCGCGTCGTCCACTCCCATGCCGACCCCGGCGTTGCGCGGTGAACGGCGGGAGGCGGCGATCAGGAGCAGGCGCGTGTGCGGGTCGGTGAGGTGTCCGGCGCGGTGCTCGGCCAGTGCGCGCAGATGCCGCTCGAAGACCCCCAGCCGCAGGTCGGCGCTCTCCCGGGGGCCGATCAGCCCCACCTCGCGCAGGCGGGCGGTGACCTCGACGCGCACCGTGTCGGCGGGCATGGCGGCCAGGTTCCGCGCGTCGTCGGGGCCGGTGAGAAGCTCCAGGTCGAGGAAGGCCTCCAACGAGTGCAGGTAGCGCACCGCCGCCACGGCGGTGTCCCCGCCCGGTCCCACTCCCCCGAGGCCGCGGATGCGGTCCGGGAGGTTGGAGTCGATGAGCACCAGGCGGGCGGTCCGTTCGCCCCGGCGTTCCAACTCCACCGCGGCGGCGTGGGCGAGGGTGCCGCCCATCGACCATCCGCCCAGCAGGTAGGGGCCCCGGGGTTGGACGGAGCGCACCGCCCCGAGGTAACGCTCCACCATCCCCGGGATGGTGGTCGGTCCCCGACCGCCGGTCAGCTCCGGGTCGGTGAGGGCGATGACCGGTCGGGGGTCGGCGAGGGTGCGGGCCAGTTCGCCGTAGCACAGGACGTCGCCGCCGGAGGGGTGGATCAGGAACAGCGGAGTCCCCTCGTCGTCACCGGTGCGCAGCGGCATCACGAACCCGTCGGGGTCCGCGGCCGTCCGCCGTGCCGGAGCCGAGGGCACCGGGACGGGACGGGCCTCGGCGGCCCCGGCCGCCGGGGCTCCCGCCCGGGGGGTGTCCCAGGCTTCCGGCGCCTCGGCCAGGCGCCGGACCCGGGCCACGTGTGCGGCGAAGGCGCGGTCGGCCTCCTCGGCCGGGATCACCGTCTCCTGGACGTCCCACTGGAGCAGCAGGGCGCCGTGCTGTTCGAGCACCTGGTGGTCGAGCCAGGTCTGCGGGGTGCTGCTCACCCCGTACACCGGGGCGCCGACCCAGTCCAGGTCGTGGGTGCCGCCCAGAGGGGCGGACAGACCCAGCGCGCTGGTGAAGACCACCGGCACCGACTCGGTGCGGCCGGTGCGCGAGGCCTTCTCCGCCAGGAGTTCCAGGGCGGAGAACTCCCGGTGCTCCAGGTCGGAGAAGAGGGTTCGCTGGGCGCGGTGGGCGGCGTCGGCGAAGCAGGTGTCCGCGCTCCGGTCGACGGCGTGCAGCATCAGCGTGGTGAAGTCGCCGACCACGTCCTCGGCACCGGGAAGTCCGGCGGGACGGTCGAAGAGGGTGAGGGTGAGGGAGAGCCGGTCCCCACCGGACCATTCGGCGAGGGTCTCGCCGTAGGCGGCGAGCAGCACCGCGGTGGGGGTCAGTCCCCGCCGGGCGGCCTCGGCGGTCAGCGCCCTCCAGCACCCGGGTTCCAGTCGGGCGCTGCGCCGGGCGAACCGGGGTCGCTCGTCCCGGTCCCCGGGCAGCCGGGGCAGGGCGGGGGCGCCGGGCAGGTCGTCCATCCGCTCGCGCCAGTAGGCGGCGGCCCTGCGGTGGTCCTCGGTGTCGGCCCGCTCCCGCAGGGCGGCGACGCAGCGCTCGAAGGTGGTGGCGGGCAGCGGCAGCCGCGCGTCCGGGTTCTCGTAGAGGGTACGCAGTTCGCGGTCCCACACGAAGTAGCCGGCGGTGTCGCAGACCAGCACGTCGACGTTGACGAAGAGGCGGATCACCCCGTCCGGAAGGCGGGCGGCGCGGATGTCCACCAGGGGCCAGCGCCCCGGGTGGGGTTCCCTGCGGACCATGGACTCCCGGATGCGCTCCAGTGCGCGTTCGCGCTCCTCCGGGGCGCGGTCGGCCAGGTCGCGGACCCGGATGCGGTACCGCGGAACCCGTTCCAGAATCCGGTTGCGGCCCTCGGCGGTGATCACGGCGCGCAGCATGGGGTGGCGTGCGATGACCCGGTTCCACGCCTCCTCGTAACGGGGGACGTCCAGGTCCGGGCAGTCGTACTCCAGGTGGAAGGAACAGGGAACGTTGCCCATCCGGTAGCCGCCGGAGCCGCCGATCCAGTAGGCGTGCTGCACCCGGGTGAGGGGGAACTCCCCCGGGGTTCCCCCGGTGTCGGTGTCCTCCGGTCGGGTCGACCCGGTCGGTTCCGGGGTCGTTTCCGGTGCCCTTTCCGCGCCGGGGGTGTCCAGCAGCGGGGCGAGGGAGGCGATGGTGGGGCGGGCCAACAGGTCCGTCAGGCGCAGCCGCACCCCGAGGTCGTCGCGCAGGCGCGCGAGCATCCGGGTGGCGAGCAGCGAGTGGCCCCCGAGCGCGAAGAAGTCGGCGTCCGGGTCGGTGACGGGGAAGCCCAGGAGGTCCGACCAGAGGGCGGCGAGAACGCGCTCGGCCGGCTCGAACCCGTCGGCCGGTCCCTCTCCGGCGCTCCCCTCCCGCCCGGGTTCCGGGAGTCCCCCCTGCGTGGCGACCACCGGTCCACCGGCGGTGCGGAGGGAGAGGTCGACCGGGGAGACCGCGATCGAGGGCGGGGCGTCGCGCCGTTCCGCGAGGGCCAGGATCCGGTCCAGGCTCCGCATGCCGTCGGCCGCGCCGATCGAATGGCGGGAGGCCACGACGCGTTCGGTGCCCCCGGGGCCGACCCGCCAGCCGTCCCAGGCGACGGCGATCCAGGCCGTGCGCCCGTCCTCCGCCGCGTGTTCCCGCTCGGCGAAGGCGTCCAGGAAGCGGTTGACCGCGGCGTAGGGGGCCAGGCCCAGGCCGCCGACGAAGGCGGTGGCCGAGGACATCAGCACCACGACCTCCGGGCGGCGGTCCCCGGGCAGGTCACGGACCGCGGCTCGCAGCGCCTCGGCGGCGGTCGCCTTGGCCCGGGCGTGCGCCCGAACCGACTCCTCGTTCACCGACCGCAGGGGGGTGACCGCCTCGGAGGCGACCACACCGGCGGCGTGGATCACCGGACCGAGGGGGCCGTCCCGTTCCGTCAGTTCGCGCAGCAGGTCGGTCATGGCCCGCGCGTCGGCGGCGTCGACGGCGCGCACCTCGATGTCCGCGCCCTCGGAACGCAATCGACCCACGGTCCCCGCCCGGGCGGAGCCGGCGTCCCCGTCCAGGCCCGTGCGTCCGGTGACGACGACCCGCCGGCCGGTGCGGGCCAGGTGCCCGGCGACGGTGAGGCCCACGTCGCCCAGGCCGCCGAGGATCACCGCGGTGGCGGCCGGGTCGCCGGCGCCCCGGGGTTCGGCGGTGTCCTCCGGTCGCCAGTGCTCCAGGGAGCGCACCCAGCGGTGTCGGCCGCGCAGCGCGACCTCCCTGCCCGACGCACCACCGCCGGCCAGTTCGGCGGCCTCCCGGCACACGGCGGCGACGGTCCCGGGGTCCGCCGGCCCGGCGCCGGCCGGGAGCCCGCCGGGCAGGTCCACGGTGCGCCACCGCAGGCCGGGGAACTCCTGGGAGAGCACCCGGGGCACGGCGAGGGCGGCGGCGTCCGCCGGGGAGGGACGGTCCCCGCTCTCCACCTGCTGGGTTCCCGTCGCGAGGTGCAGCAGGCAGGTGTCCCGTGCCCATGGGGCCATCGCGGCGGCGACGGTCGCGCAGTCGAGGATCGCGGCGCTCACCCGGTTCGCGGCGACGTCCGGGGTGTCCGGGTCGTCCCTCCCGGTGCCGTGGCCGGGGTCCACGATCACCACCCCGTCGCACGGTTCGGTGCCGGCGGTCGCGGTGACCACCTCGGCGCCGGCGTCGGCGAACGCGGTCCGGATCAGCTCCGCGCGGGGTCCGTCGCCGGCCACCAGCCAGCGGCCGGTGGGGCGGTTCGGGGCCGGGGGCGGGGTGCGGTGCCACACCGGCAGGTGGAAGGGCTCGTGCTCGTCGGGGGAGTTCCCCGCGTCCTGCGCCCCGGGTACGGGGTGAACGGGCGGGTCGATCCACAGTCGACGACGCCGGGAGGGGGCCGCCGGCAGCACCACCCGGCGCCTGCCCGGCCGGTGCAGGGCCTCGACCTCCGGCGACCCGACGCCGTGCGTCCACAGTTCGCCGTACGCGGCGAGCAGCGCGGACCGACCGGTTCCCGGTTCGGTGTGCGGGGGCAGGGAGGTGACCGCGCAGGCCAGGCGTTCGGCGTGCCGGGCGCGGGCGAGTTGGAGCAGGCCGTGGCCGGGGCCGGCCTGCAGCAGGGCGGTCGGCCCCGGGCCCATCGCGGTGGCGAGCGCGTCGGCGAAACGCACGGTGGACCGCAGGTGCGACACCCAGTGTTCGGCGTCCGGCGCCGTTTCCAGCCACCGCCCGGTGAGCGTGGTGGCCAGCGGGACGCGGGGCGGCCGTGCCACGACCTTCTCCGCCACGGTCCGCAACTCCTCCAGAGCGGGCTCCACCAGGCGGGAGTGGGCCGCGGCGTCCAGGAGGAGACGGTTGACGCGCACCCCCTCGGCGGACAGCTCCGTCTCCAGGGCGGCCACGGCCGGCGCGGGGCCCGACACCACGCACGCCTCCGGGCCGTTGACCACCGCCAGGTCGATGTCGACATGACGACGCAACAGCTCCCGAACCCGGGACTCCGGAAGCGTCACCGCGAGCATCGCGCCGCCACCGGCCGTCCGGGACATGGCCCGGGAACGGACCGCCACCAGGGCGACGGCGTCCTCCGGGGAGAGGACGCCGGCCACCACCGCGGCGGCGTACTCGCCGAGGCTGTGGCCGACCACGGCGTCCGGCTCCAGGCCCCCGGCGCGCAGGGTGTTCGCCACCGCCACGCAGACGGTGAACAGGGCGGGCAGTCCGTGGGCGGGGTCGCGCAGCAGGCGGCCGGCGCGTTCGTCACCGGGAGCGGCGGTCACCAGCGATCGCAGGTCGAAACCGTCGCCGGGGAGGACGTGTCCCCGGTCCGTGCTCCCGAAGAGTTCCGCGTACCGGTCCACGGTGGCGGCGAAGGCCGGCTCCCCGAGCAGGTCGTGCGCCATCCCGGCGTACTGCGCACCCCCACCGGGGAAGGCGAGGACGAGTCGGGGG
>NZ_VKHT01000319.1 GCF_014141535.1 Streptomyces alkaliphilus
GGTGGCGACGGCGCGGGGGCCGCGGGTGCGTCTACCCCGATCTCCGGGATCACTTCCCGGACGGTGAGGACGCCCGGCCCCCGGCACGTGACCGCTCGGGGAACGGGGCATGACGAACCGGAGCGACCGGGAGTGATCAGATGATCACAGATCGGCCTGCTTTTCGCTCGCCCACCGGCCCCCGGGGGCGAGGGGCGCCGGCGGGGCGTTTGTCGGTGGCGGGTCGTACCGTGGAGGCCATGCGGCCCGTCTCCCACATCGAACGCACCGTGGCGCCCTTCGAGGTCGTCAGCCCCTACTCGCCCAGCGGCGATCAGCCCGCCGCCATCGACGACCTGGAGCGCCGGATCGGGGGAGGGGAGAAGGACGTCGTCCTGCTCGGCGCGACCGGTACCGGGAAATCCGCCACCACCGCCTGGATGATCGAGCGGTTGCAGCGGCCCACCCTGGTCATGGCGCCGAACAAGACCCTGGCAGCCCAGCTGGCCAACGAGTTCCGCGAACTGCTGCCGAACAACGCGGTGGAGTACTTCGTCTCCTACTACGACTACTACCAGCCCGAGGCGTACGTCCCGCAGACCGACACCTACATCGAGAAGGACTCCTCGATCAACGAGGAGGTCGAGCGCCTGCGCCACAGCGCGACGAACTCCCTGCTCACCCGTCGCGACGTGGTGGTCGTCGCCTCCGTCTCCTGCATCTACGGCCTGGGCACCCCGCAGGAGTACGTGGACCGCATGGTGAAGCTGAGGGTCGGCGAGGAGATCGACCGCGACGCCCTGCTGCGCCGCTTCGTCGACATCCAGTACACCCGCAACGACATCTCCTTCACCCGGGGCACCTTCCGGGTGCGCGGCGACACCATCGAGATCTTCCCGGTCTACGAGGAGCTGGCCGTCCGCATCGAGATGTTCGGCGACGAGATCGAGGCCCTGTCCACCCTCCACCCGCTGACCGGCGAGGTGATCTCCTCCGACGAGCGGCTGTACGTCTTCCCCGCCTCCCACTACGTCGCCGGCCCGGAGCGGATGGAGAAGGCGATCGCGGGCATCGAGGCCGAGCTGGAGGGGCGCCTCGACGAACTGGAACGCGGCGGCAGGCTCCTGGAGGCCCAACGGCTGCGGATGCGCACCACCTACGACATCGAGATGATGCGGCAGATCGGCACCTGCTCCGGCATCGAGAACTACTCGCTGCACATCGACGGCCGTCCCACCGGGTCGGCGCCGCACACCCTCCTGGACTACTTCCCCGAGGACTTCCTGCTGGTCATCGACGAGTCGCACGTCACCGTGCCGCAGATCGGCGCGATGTACGAGGGTGACGCCTCCCGCAAGCGCACCCTGGTCGACCACGGCTTCCGGTTGCCCTCGGCGATGGACAACCGCCCGTTGAAATGGGAGGAGTTCCTGGACCGCGTCGGCCAGACGGTCTACCTCTCGGCCACCCCCGGCCCCTACGAGCTCTCCCGCTCCGACGGCGTGGTGGAGCAGATCATCCGCCCCACCGGCCTGGTCGACCCCGAGGTGGTCGTCAAGTCCACCGAGGGACAGATCGACGACCTGGTGCACGAGATCCGCACCCGCACCGAGCGCGACGAACGGGTGCTGGTGACCACCCTGACCAAGAAGATGGCCGAGGACCTGACCGCCTACTTCACCGAGTTGGGCATTGCGGTGCGCTACCTGCACAGCGACGTGGACACCCTGCGCCGGGTGGAGTTGCTGCGCGAACTGCGGGCGGGCGAGTACGACGTGCTGGTGGGTATCAACCTCCTGCGGGAGGGCCTGGACCTCCCGGAGGTCTCCCTGGTCTCCATCCTGGACGCCGACAAGGAGGGTTTCCTGCGCTCGGGCACCTCTCTCATCCAGACCATCGGCCGCGCGGCGCGCAACGTCTCCGGCCAGGTCCACATGTACGCCGACCGGATCACCCCGGCCATGGAGCGGGCCATCGAGGAGACCAACCGCCGCCGGGCCAGGCAGATCGCCTACAACGAGGCCCGGGGCATCGACCCGCAGCCGCTGCGCAAGAAAATCGGCGACATCGTCTCCGCCATCGCCCGCGAGGAGGTCGACACCCGCGACCTGCTGGAGACCGGCTACCGGGGGCAGGGCGCCGGCCGGGCCCCCGCTCCCGCCCGGGAGACCGCCCCCGGTGCCGCCTACTCGGCCGAACGCGCCGGTGACCTCACCGACCGCCCCGCCGCCGAACTGGCCCGCACCATCGAGGACCTGACGGAGCGCATGCGATCGGCCGCCGCGGAATTGCAGTTCGAGATCGCGGCCCGCCTGCGCGACGAGGTCTCCGAGCTGAAGAAGGAGCTGCGCCAGATGCGGGAAGCGGGTCTGAAGTAGGGAAACCCCCTCCAGTAGGGTGAGGGAAAAGGGCCGGTGGGGCCCGGTGGATCCGCCGCGCGGGCGCGCGGCCACACGGCGGAAGGGGAACGCGACATGGCCGTCAATCTCAGCAAGGGGCAGGCGATCAGCCTGGAGAAGGCCGGGGGCGGGCTGACCCGGGTGCGCATGGGGCTGGGGTGGAAGGCGATCCAGCGCAGAGGGCTGAGCAAGTTCTTCGGCACCAAGGAGATCGACCTCGACGCGTCCGCCATGCTCTTCTCCAACGGGCAGTTGGTGGACGAGGTCTCCTTCCGCAAGCTGGCCAGCGGTTGCGGTTCGGTGCGCCACGGCGGGGACAATCTCACCGGTGGTTCCGGCGCCGGCGGGGACGACGAGGTCATCTGGGTGGACCTCACCTCGGTGCCGCCGCAGGTCGACCAGATCGTCTTCACCGTCAACTCCTACACCGGTCAGACCTTCGCCGAGGTGGAGGCAGCCTTCTGCCGTCTGGTGGACGACTCCTCCGGTGAGGAGATGGCCCGCTACACCCTCACCGGCGGCGGCCCCTTCACCGGACAGGTCATGGCCAAGGTGCAGCGCGTCGGGAACGGCTGGTCCATGACCGCCATCGGCGCCCCGGCCAACGGCCGGGTCTCCGGCCAGCTGCTGCCCGCCATCACCCCGCACCTGTGATATCGCCCCGGACGCCGACGCGGGGCGGACACCGTATCGGTGTCCGCCCCGCGTCGGCGTCCGGGGCGGGTGCGATCAGCGGGCCGCCACGGCCGCGACCTCCGGGCTCTCCTCCCGTTCCACGGAGCCGCCGTCCTCCCCGACCGACACCGTCTCGACCCGGATGCCGGGAGGCGCGCCCCCGCCGTTCGGCGCGGTGATCGCCAATCCGTTGGGTACCGGCCGCTGCGCCCCGCCGGAGGGCATGTTGACCACCCGGACGGAGGCCGCGCCCGGCGCCCGGGCCAGGAGGGTGGTCGAACCGCCGCCGTCCAGGTTCAGCGCCTCCCGGGCGCCCAGCTCCGCCATGAAGGAGGCCAACGCCGTCAGGGTCATGCCCACGGTGTGCTCCTGCCGGCCGTCCACCGTCACCAGGTACATCTCGGTACCGTCGGCGGAGAAACCCACGGCGGTGCGCGGCGCGGTCACATTGTTGGGGGCGCCGTCCCAGTTCAGCGGGACCCCGCCCACCACCAGCGGCTCCTGGCCGCCCACCACCGTGCGCGGCAGCGGACCGCCCTCGGAGGTCCGGGCGGAGAACACCGGCGCCACGGATTCCCCCACCACCAGGGAACCCAGTGCCTCGGCCCCGGCGCCCCGCCCCATGAGCAGCCCACCGCCGTCGGGGATCGGACCCTCCCCGGCTCCCTCGTTCACCGCGGTGACCAGACCGTCGCGGAACTCCACCTCGACGACGTCCTGCGAGCGTTCCACCACCGGTGACCGGTTGACCGGGCCCCACTCCGGCCCGTAGAGGCCGATGCCGTCCACCGGCAGGCGGGCCGCGTTGTAGCCGTTCAGGGGCAGCACACCCCGGGCCGTGATCGCCTTCCCCTCGAAGAGGACCTCGATCATCCGGCCGGCGCCGTCGTGGTCGAAGCCCACGGCCTCGCGGCGTCCCGGGCTCGCGGAGTGCAACAGCTCTCCCTCCCGAACCCCGGCACCGAGGGGAGCGCCGGTTCGGCTGATGTCGAAGAAGTCGGCGTTGACGGCGGCCACGGTCACCCGGTCGGCACCCGGGTCGTGCACGGCCACCAGATCCTCCAGAGGGGCGGTCCCCGCCACCCGGGGCGCACCGAGGTAATCGACCCGCAGATCCTCGGTGAGATCCAGGGTCAGGACGAACACCGAGGCCGTGCCGTCGGGCTGGGCGGCCTGTATCCCGGTGAGCCGGGCACCGGGGACCACCGGTGGGGAGGCGGGCAGCACCGCCGGTGCGCCACCGGAGGTCCGGGGTGCGTCGGCGGCGGCGGACACGGTGAGTTCGGCGGGAAGCCCGGAGGGCAAGAGCCCGAGGGCGAGGGCGGTGAAGGCGGCGGCGGTCAGCAACGAGCGCGGGCGAGCTCCGCGTCGTCGGGCGCGGTCGTGCACGGTGGAGCCCCTCCTGGTCGCGCGGGGTCGTCCGCCCGCCCCGGTACGGCACCCGGGTGACGGGCGGGTTCGACGGCTGGTGAAGCGCGGCTTTGGGGAGGATAGAGCCCCACCGGGCCGCGTGTCCCGCACCAGCGTGGCGGGGTCACGCGACCGGCGGACGACGTGGAGGCGACACCCGGGCCACCGGTGGGAGAGCGAGCACCCACGGGAGGGTATCCGCGGGGTGACCGGTGGGTGGCGGAGAGTGCGCGACAGGGGGAGGAGTCACTCCGAAGACGTCGAGCGGAAGGGGGATCGGAGGGCGTGAGGCCCCCGATCGGGGCTCAGGAGGGCTCGCCGGCGACCAGCACGCCCTCGTCGTTCACCCGTACCGGCACGGAGAGCAGCGGCTCGTAAGCCGGACCGGCCAGCGGCCGGCCGCCGTCCGCGGTGTCGAAGCGGCTGTTGTGGCAGGGACACTCGGCGACGGTGCCCTCCGGCGGGGAGACCAGGCACCCCAGGTGGGTGCAGACCGCGCTCCAGGCGAGGAAGGTGTCCTCCTCGGGGCGGCTGACCAGCAACCGGGCCCGTTCGTACAGCCGGGCGCCGCCCACCGGGACCTCGTCGGCCGGCCCCAGTTCGACGGGTTCCTCCGGCGCCTCGGGCTTCGCCTCGTACCGGTGTTCGCAACCGGTCAGGCAGGTCGCCGCGACGCCGGCGGAGGCCAGCGCGGCGACCTGCC